>JBATDL010000024.1:0-13728 GCA_049663445.1 Candidatus Competibacter sp. | reverse complement strand
GAGCATGGGAGCCAGGCGCTTCTAAACGCTACCTGTCAGAATTCATGCGTCAATCCACTACTAGCCTCCGTTCCCGCAGGCGCGGCGACGCTGTTTCTCCGTGTTACTGAAGTCGCAGCTTACCGTGTTGCGCACACGGTTACATATTACCAGTTACCAGAAGCGAGTGACTGTCCATTACCGGGTTTTACGAGCCCTCGCGCAAGCATGGACGCATGGTGGATTTCGCACCCTGCCCGTGGCCCGAAAAACGTTGGCCGGTCCCCGCGCTGGCCCAAATACCCACCCACCCCGGCCGGCGGTCGGCAAGGGCCCATGGAAAGCGGTTGCGCCGGCCCAGGATAGCTTGCTCGATCCGGTTCGTTTGGGCGGGCTGCTCCCGAAAGAAAGGGTGGCGGTGCTGCATCCAAATCGCTCCGTGCCGCGTAAGTAGGATTACAGTCGCTGATAATGCGGCCCTCTTCAACCCAAACGATTCAAAGGAACATCGACCATGAAAACTTTCATCACCGCCGCCAGCTTTGCCCTGACCATCGGCCTATCCAGTGTGGCCCACGCCGGTTTTAACGACCAGGGTCCGATGATTGACACCGTCCCCGCCCGCGCGGCCCAGCAGGGCCTGAGCCAGACACCGGTCGTCCACGGCTTCAACCAGCAGAGCCACTATGCCGCAGCGGCAAACTCCGCCTCTCGTAGTAGTCGCGACCCGATGGCGTTGGGGGCAAACTGCGATCTGAACCCGCGTTTTGGTTTCCAGAACAGCAGTTCGGGTGCGAGCTGCTGAGACCTGCGGCTTCGATGGAATCGCCCCGGATCACGGCCACCGCGAAGGGTCGTGGTGGCCCGGGCTGATTCCCGGGTCCCCCCACCAATCCAAATCGCCGATCCATATGGATCAATTCAGCGGAACCCAATAATTCGATCTGTCGCTTGGGCGGTGAGGCGTGTGGGGTGGCGATGATCTGTTTTTCGACGCTCATGGCTCAACCTCCAAAATGCGACATAGCAATCGACCGGACGAGACGGCTATTCGAATTGAAAGACCCCTTCGTCCAGCCGCGCCAACAACTGATCCATCGGCAGCGGACGAGACAGGTAGTAGCCCTGAGCCATATCGCAACCCAGGGCTACTAGCTTCTCCAGGGTTTGACGGTCCTCGACGCCTTCGGCCACCACGCCGATGCCCAGCGTGTGGCAGAGCTCGATGGTGGAGCGGACGATAGCCTGATCGGCTCGATCATCGACCAGGGTTTCGATGAAAGCGCGGTCGATCTTTAGCACGTTGATCGGCAACTGTTTCAGATACTGTAATGAGCAGTAGCCGGTACCGTAATCGTCGATGGACGATTGGATGCCACAGTCGCGTAGTTCTTTAAGGACGCGAATGATCTGTTGCGGGTCGTCCATGAACAGCCGTTCGGTCAGTTCCAGTTCCAGCCGGTCAGCGGGGAATTGCGCCTTGCGGAGAATGTGCAGAATCCGGTTGGCCAAATCCGGATGCCGGAACTGTCGCGGTGACAGATTGACCGAAACCGCCAACGGCAGATCGCGGACCTCCCGACAGGCCTGGCCGATCACCCAGTCGCCCACATCGACGATCAGCCCGGTGTCCTCAAGAATATCGATGAAACGATCAGGGGTTTGCAAGCCCCATTCGGGGTGTTGCCAGCGCAATACGGCCTCGACGCCGGTCACGCGCTGGCTGGACAAATTGAGCTGGGGCTGAAAGTACAGCACGAATTCATCGCGCTCCAATGCCTGGTACAGCGCCGCTTCACGATTGAGCCGTTCCAGGGTCCGCTGGTGCAGGCCGGCGGTGTGAAATTGATAGCCGACGCCGCTGGCCTCCTGAACCTGCGCTCGCGCCGAGCCGGCATACAGCAGCAGCGTATCGATGTCATCGCCATCATTCGGATACAGGGCGATGCCGCTGGCCACCTCCACTCGCACCCCCAATTTTTCGACCGGGATCGGTTCCGCGAAGGCCCGCGCGACCCGCTGGATGAAGGAAGCCACTTCGCGCTCGTCGTGGACATCGGCCAGCACCATCGCGAAATGTGTTCCACCAAAATGAGACAAGGTATCGGATGTTCGGAGTATCGACTGAAGCCGCTCGGCAGCCTGCCGGAGTACCTGATCGGCGATGGCCTCGCCGAACGAGGTGTTGACCTTGTGAAAACGAGTAAGCGCGATGCTGACTACCGCGCACTGGTTTCGATTGCATCGGGCCGCAGCGATGGCTTGGGTCGCCCGGTCGCGGAACAACACCCGGTTGGGCAAACCGGTCAAGGGGTCGAAGTGGGCAACATAACTGAGCCGGGCTTCGGTATCCCGGCGATCGGTGACATCCTGCGCCACACCGAAAATGACATGTACTCGGCCGTTTTCGTCGTGCATCACATTGGCCGAAACGAA
The DNA here is from genome assembly GCA_049663445.1 of Candidatus Competibacter sp. GTDB lineage: Bacteria > Pseudomonadota > Gammaproteobacteria > Competibacterales > Competibacteraceae > Competibacter. The sequence goes on along the minus strand of JBATDL010000024.1, from coordinate 11,313 downwards.
TAAGATGAGAACCCGGCCGCTCTCAAGGCGAACGCGGATCTCGGTTTCGCTCTCCTCGGCCTGGTCGTGCAGGAAATCCGCCATGAAACGATTCAATAGCGGCAAGTCGTCCTCAAGAACATAGCCGCGCAACTCGTTGCCGGTCATGCCCCGCACCGTATCGATGCCCAGCAGATGGCACAGTTCCACCGACAGATTGATCCAGTCGGCGTCGATTTCGTAGCGCCAGTAGCCGAGCCGGGCGATACGCTGGGCACGGGCCAATTGTTCCTCGTTTTCCAGCATCTGCTGCTCGATCTGCCGGATACGCAGTGCGTAGCGGACCCGCTGGGCCAGCAGCGCCCAGTTGATCGGCTTGGTGATAAAGTCGGTCGCGCCGGCGTCAAACGCGATTTGCACTGCCACCACATCGTCGAGGCTGGTCAGCATCAGGATCGGCATGTGGCAGGTCGTGACCTCCTGACGGATCGCTCGACAGGCGTCATAGCCGTTCATCGCTGGCATCCGCACGTCCATGAGTACCGCATCGGGGCGTTGGCGCAGGCAAATCTCCACGCCTTGCAGTCCGTCGGGCGCTTCCAGCACCGAATAGCCGGCATCTTCCAACACTCGCCGGATCATGATGCGGGTCATTTCCTCGTCATCGACGATCAAAATCCGTTCGTAATTGATTTTTTTGTCGTCACTCATGCGAAATGCTCTCGATCCAATAATTGTTCGGCGGCGTCCATCGCTTCCTGACCGGACTGTTCCAGTCGATCGATGCCTGCAACTGGAAACGTGTCGCGCTTGAGATCCTGTTCCATGATTGAAGCCGCAGCGTGCAGGCGCGTCGCGCCGATGTCGCCTGCGGTGTTTTTTAAGCGATGCGCCGCGTCGAGTAACGCTTCGCCGTCTTTGGCCTGATGCGCGCGCCGCGCCTGTTGCAACTGGTCGCGCGCGGTGGTTGCGAACGTGGCCAGCAGGACGGCAAATTGCGGTCCCATCAAGGCGCGCACCTCGGCCAGCTTGGCCAGATCGAGCGGCGGGGCGGTTTCGGCTGCAGCGCTGGCGTGCGCTGGGCCGGAAGGCGCCAGCCAGCGGGCGATGGTGGCGATGAGCGAACGGCTACTGTAGGGCTTGACCAGGTAATCGTCCATGCCGGTCGCAAGACATTGGTCCCGGTCAGCTGGCAGGGCGTGGGCGGTAAGCGCGATAATCGGCGTCCGCGTCCGGTCTTCGGCCGCTTCCCAGGCCCGGATTCGCCGCGTAGCCTCGAAGCCGTTCAGCTCCGGCATTTGCACATCCATCAGCACGATGGCATACGACTCCCGCCGCAGGGCGGCGATGGCTTCGAGACCGTTACCAGCGATATCGACCGCGAGCCCCCGCTGGCTCAACATGGCCTCGCCCAGTTGCTGGGTGGTGGCGTTGTCTTCCACCAGCAGCACCCGCTCGCCGGCGAAGCGCGCTTCGGTTCCGGGCTGGAACGAGCGGGTTTCTTCCGCCGGAGCACGGTTTTGATCGGCGTTGAGTATCGTGGCGATGGCGTCGTTCAGGTCCGATTGGCGCACCGGCTTGTCCAGCCAGATATCGATGCCCAGCCCGCTGATGATCGCCGGGTCCTGACTGGACGAACTGAGCATCAATAGCCGGGTTCCGGCCAGCACTGGATCCTGCCGCAGCCGTTTCACCAGCGTTAAGCCATCCATGCCCGGCATGTTGAAATCGAGCAGCACCAGTTGGTAAGGCCGGCCAGCGGCGGCGGCATCCTGCAATTTGGCCAGCGCCTCCTTGCCGCCGCCGGCGCTGCCGGGCTGCACGCCCCAGGCGGTGAGGTAACGGTGCAGGATGATGCGGTTGGTCGCGTTGTCATCGACGATCAGCAACCGTTTCCCGGTAAAATCGACAGTAGCGTCGAGTTGGCGCGGCGCTGCCACCACAAAGAGGATGCGGAACCAGAACCGGGAACCCGCGCCCGGTTCGCTGCTCAGGCCGATCTCGCCGCCCATCAGTTCCGTCAGCCGACGGGCGATGCTCAGGCCCAGGCCGGTGCCGCCGAAGCGGCGGCTGGTGGAGCCATCGGCCTGAACGAAAGGTTGAAACAATAGCGGCTGCTTGTCGGCAGCGATACCGATGCCGGTATCCCGGACCTCGAAGCGCAGCAAGGTGCGGGCTGCTTCGGGCCGCTCGGCGGTGACGTTCACCACGACCTCGCCGTGTTGGGTAAACTTGATCGCATTACTGACCAGGTTGCTCAGGATCTGCCGCAGGCGGATCGGGTCGCCCTTCAGCAGGTCCGGTACATCCGGCGCGATGAAGCAAGCCAGTTCCAGACCCTTGGCGTGGGCGCGCTGACCGAGCATCGCGGTGACGTCCTCCACCGCGCGGCGCAGTTCGAAGTCCAGGGTTTCGATGCGCAACTTGCCGGCTTCCAGACGGGAGAAATCCAGAATTTCGTCGATCAGCGTCAGTAGAATTTCAGCGGAGGTGCTGGCGGTGTCCAGGTACCGCTGCTGCGGTGGGTCGAGCGAGGTGTCTCGCAGCATCTCCAGCGCGCCGAGGACACCGTGCATCGGTGTTCGGATCTCGTGACTCATGTTGGCCAGAAACTGGGCCTTGGCCTCAGCTGCCGTTTCGGCGGCTTCCTTGGCTTCCCGCAGGGCGTCCTCCCGTTCGGCCAGATCGGTGTAGGTGTCGCGGACGCACACCGACATCAGGTTGAAGCTTCGGGCAGTTTCGGCCAGTTCGTCGCGGCCTTTGACGGCCACTTGATAGCCAAAGTCGCCGGTGGCGATACGCCGCGAACCTTCGGCCAGATTGGTAAGCTGGCGAGTGAGGTACACGCCCAGCGCCAGCGAGAACAGGGCTACCAATCCCATTTCCAGCAGCGCCAGGCCAATACTGTAATGCCGGGCGGTCGCTTCAAGTTGTAGCGGTGCTGCGACGGACAACCCCAGTTCGACCCGACCGAAGCGCATGCCGGCCTCTTCGATCTCCGTGGCGATGTCAAAAACCCGATCGGTGATGGTTCTGAAGTCGGTATCGGCAACGAAAGGTCGCGCCAGGAGGGTTTCATTGCCGGCGGACGCCAGTATCCGGCCGTCCGCGTCCAGCACTTGGGCGTAAAGCACGCCCGGGTAGTTCAGGGTTTCCTGGACAAAGCTTTGCAGCGAGGCCAGATCGCTGGCGATGACCGCGTTCTTGGTGGTCACCGTGAATGCTTTGATCGTGGCTTGCGCCCGCTGGGTGAATTCCTGCTCCACCGACTTCTTGATGAAGTGCAAACCACTCCAGACCAGTAGAGTGAGCAGCGCTGCCTCGATGGCGGCGATGCCCAGGATGGTCTTCAGCCGAAACGACATGTATGCCTAGTCCTTAAGCAGAGGGTCGAGCAGTTCAATGTGCAATGCCCGCACAGCATCGTAGTCGGAATCCCGAGCCGTGGTGATGCCTTTGAAACTGATGCCCTCCAAGGCGGCCCTGCCAGCGGCATCGTCATCCAAATTCAGCATCGCCTGTTGGAGTCGTTCCACCACTGCGGCGGGAACCCGTGGATGGGCAGCGATGGCGGATGGTGTGAAGGGTGGGCTGGTCCAAAAAATGCGCAGTTGATCGCGAACCTCCGGTTGGAGGCGTTCAAAGGTACGGACGATACCACCGCCAGCCGGATAGAACCCTCGGGCCACGTTGAGATAGACCGAATCGTGAGAGGTGACGAACTTTGGCGTGATGGCGATGCCCTGCCGGGTGAAATTGGCCCGCACCAACAAGGTGGCCGCGAATGCGGCGGGCGCCGGAAAAACCAGCGTTTGGCCCTTGAGATCAGCCAGTTCCCGATAAGGGGCGTCCCGGCGCACCACGACGATGCCTTTCAGCAGCCGATTCTTTTCCTTGGCGAATACCTGGTAGCCGGGGTGTTGGTGGAAGATCGTGTACTGGTAGGGGTCGATGTAGGCAAAATCGTACTCGCCGGCTGCCAGCCGTCGTTCGAAGGTCGGGATATCGGGCGCGGTGGCGAAGCGCAGGCGCAGGCCGCTTTTCACTTGTAGCGCATTCAATAGCGGTACCGAGATGCGCGCCAGCAGGGTGACGGAATGTTCCGGTACCACGCCGAAGGTGTAGGTCGGGCTGGTTGGCGGTTCGACCGCCCAGGCCGATGCGAGCCATAGAAGGCCGGCCGCTAGAGCGATTCCCCAGCGCTGGCCGTCAAGCAGCCGTTTCAGACTTGGAGCAAACACGGTTTGTCGTTCTCCCGACAAAATTAAATCCTCGCACGGTTAATTCTAGCGACAACTTGACGTTATTAGGAAAATCCATGATGGAAATATGGCTGTTGGGCTTCCGCACGGAAAGGCGACATCGGTCAGGACGGAGGTAATGTAGGATCGTCGGCCAGCAAAATCACCGCCGTTGGCCAGATACGGCGGCTAAGCTTGCTTCATGCAACCCATCTCTTTCGACAGCGGCTTCATCGTGACTTGGCTGCGCCTGATCTGGGCCTGGCTGCGCGAGAACCTTTTTACTCCAGAACACATCGTTTATACCGCCATGCAGATGCCGGCCCTGGTCGGGACCGGTTTCACCGCCTGGTGGATTTACGATTTCGTCTATCCGTGGCTGAGCGAGCGCATCCAGGCCCGGCAGACCGACGAACACGGCCGGCACACCCTGCTGGTGCTGGCGTCGCTGCTGTTTCCGCTGCTGTGGATCGCCGGGCTGGCGATCGCTGGTTCCGTCGCCGTGCGCTTCGGCTGGCCCAGTCACTGGATCCGGATCGGCATCCACCTGCTGGCGGCCTGGATCGCCATCCGCCTGTTTTCGATATGGGTGCGCGAGCCGGTGTGGGCGCGGGCGGTGGTGATCGCCGCCTATAGCATCGCCGTGCTGGCGATTCTCAACCTGCTCGATCCGACCTTGACCTTCCTGGACCGGTTGGCCATTCAGCTTGGCAATCTGCGGCTGTCGCTGCTGACCGTGCTCAAAAGCATGTTTTATTTCGGGATCATGCTGTGGGTGGCGGTGCTGATCTCGCGGGCGTTGGAGCGGCGTTTGCAACACCTGCCCAACCTGACGCCATCGGTACGGGTGTTGTTCGGCAAGCTGTTCAAGGGCGGGCTGATCATCCTGGCGGTGGTGGTATCCTTGGCCGGTTCCGGCATCGACTTCACCGCGCTGGCGCTGTTCGGCGGCGCGCTCGGCGTCGGCCTGGGCTTCGGCCTGCAAAGGATCATTTCCAACCTGATCAGCGGCGTGCTGCTGCTGATGGACAAGTCGATCAAGCCGGGTGACGTCATTCAGATCGGCGGCACCTACGGCTGGGTGGCCTCGCTGGGCGCGCGCTACGTGTCGGTCGAAACCCGCGATGGCACCGAATACTTGATCCCCAACGAGGAGATCATCACCCATCAGGTGATCAACTGGTCGCACCGCAACGATCTGGCGCGGCTCAAGGTGCAGGTGCGGGTCGCCTACGACGCCGATGTGCGCCAAGCGCTGGAATTGATGGTGGAGGGCGCCAAACGACCGGCGCGGGTGCTGAGCGATCCGGCGCCGAGGGCTTTGCTGCTGGAATTCGGCGAGAGTTTCATGCTGTTGGAACTGCGGTTCTGGATCCACGACGTGTATAACGGTATCCGCAACATTTCCAGCGAGGTGATGCTGGAGATCTGGGACCTGTTCCGCGAGCACGGCATCGCCATTCCCATGCCCCAGCAAGGCATCCACATCAACGCCATGCCGCCGCTGACGGTGAATCTGGATCACTCCCGGCCGGCTGCCTGAACTTCCGACAAGCCGGTCGTTTCCATGCTTAACCGCGATCGAGGCCCTTTTTGAGGGTTTTTTTCGCCATCGCCCCAGCTAAGATAACGAGGAGAAGCGCGATGCGAGACATTCATCATGCCCTGGTGCTGAACATGCACCAGCCCCCCAACAACCTTGAACACCTGCTCGAAACCAACGAATGGGAAGCCAAGGAAATCCTGTTCGCCTACGACCGCATGCCGCGGGTGCTGTGGGAGTATCAGGACATCGCCCGCGTCCATTTGTCGATGTCCGGAACGCTGCTGGAATCCCTGTCCAATCCGGACTTCCAGGCGCAGGCCTATGGGATGGTCGATTGCGGCAAGCTGCTCTGGCACCTGCAAAACGAGCGCCTGTTCGAAATTATCGGCACCGGCTACTACCATCCGGTGCTGGCCTTGATCCCGGAGGCCGATTGGGACGAACACATCGCCCGCTGGCGATCCATCGCCCGCCATGTGTTCTGGCGGAATCAGTTCAACGGCTTCTGGCCGCCGGAGATGGGCTTCGACATGCGGATGATCCCGCACCTGGCGCGGGCCGGTTACCGCTATGTGATGGTGGATTGCGAGTATGTCGATCCGGTGGGCTCGATGAGCTGGCAGGAACTGCGCTACCGGCCGCATATCGCCGAATACGGCGGCGAGCAGATCGTGATCATCGTCCGCGACCGGGAACTGTCCGACGCTCAACTGTCCGGCATGGACTACGGCTGGTTCTATCACGAACTGAACGAGCGCACCAAATGGTGCGATTTTCCGCCGCTGGTCACCACCGCCACCGATGGCGACAACGGTGGCTGGTTCCGCAATGTGACCGACCAATCCAATTTCTGGACCTATTTCTATCGCCAGGCGATGGAGGAAATCCGCGCCGGCCATTCGTCGCTGCGGCCGATTTTCATCACCGAATACCTGGACCGCTTCGGTGCGCACGGTCAGGTCACCATCCGGCGCGGCGCCTGGAACACCGACGTGCATCACGGCTGGGATTTCCACCAATGGCAAGGCTCATGGGCGCAGCGCGACACCATGGTTCGGGTTCACGATCTCAGTCGGGAATTTCACGCCGTGGCACAAGCGGCGGCACGAGTCGGAGACCCCAACCCCGAACTGGCTCGGGTGATGAACGAAGCGCACTGGCGCTTGCTGCGGGCCGAGACCAGTTGCAATTTCTACTGGGGCGAGGCATGGGTTCACAAGTCGCATGCCGATCTGGACAACGTCGCCTGGCACTTGGGCGAGGCCAAAGCCATCCTGGGCAACCGTCTGATTGCTCCGCCCGTCGCGCCGGCGGAAGCGGGCGCGACCGCCGTGGAAGTGGGAGAAATCACCGCACCGGAGACTGCGCCGACCGAAACCCTCAGCGCCGCGCCGGTCGAATCCGACTCGCCACCCGCCGAAACTACCGATCCGAAGTGAAATAACCCGCCGCTCCCGCCCCGGGATCTCCCCGCCAGCGGGAACGGCGGGTATGCGGTTAGTTCTTCGTCGCACCCCGTGCTTAAACCCGCCTTAGCTCATCGGGCGCCGTGCTATGCTTTTGGCGGGCAGCGTCGCGTCCCCAGCAAGTTCGCTGTACTTTCCCCATTTTTCCCGCCCTGGAGATCCATTCCATGCCCCTGCTCGCCTTGCAAACCTCGATCCCGCTATCCAACCAGCAACGCCATAATCTGCTTGCGCCGCTTTCGCAAATCGTCGTCGAATGCATCGGCAAACCGGAGCGCTATGTCATGGTCACCATCGGCCAGACCGCGATGCTGATGGGTGGGGCCGATGGTCCGGCCGCCTATGCCGAGATCCGCAGCATCGGTGGCCTGAGCGGCGAGGTTAACCGTGTTCTGTCCGAGCGTGTCTGCGCTCTGCTGCACGAGCAACTCGGTATTCCACCTGATCGGATCTATCTGGGTTTTACCAGCGTCGCCGCCACTCACTGGGGCTGGAACGGCGGCACGTTCGGCTAAAGCCGCTCGCCGGCGACGGGTCGTTTCAAATGGCTACACCGCTTTTCTTTCCATCATCCAAGGTACTGTATGACCGCTCAAACCCTGATGAACCCCAATCCGATGACGCTGCGCTCGTCCGATACGGTCGCTACCGCCGCCGACCACATTCTCAAACACCATTTGCGCCATTTGCCCGTGGTGGACGAACAGGGCTGTTACTTGGGCACGTTCAGCATTTATTCGCTGCTGAAATTGACCCTGCCCAAGGCGGTTTTTGATAAATATGGGCTTGATCATGTGTCCTTCGTCACCGAAAACATTGGCGACCTGGCCCAACGCTTGGGCGGACGCCGCGAGGATCCGGTGAAAAACTGGGTGAATGTCCATGACATCGCGCATCCCGATACGCCCGCTATGGAAGTGATGCTGCTGATGTTGCACGGGCGCACCACCAGCGTGCCGGTGGTAGACAAGACGAGTAACCGGTTGGAGGGCATCATTTCGTTCTGGGACGTACTGGAAAAGCTGATGGGGGAGAGCGCCTGAATGCACGGGTCTGAAGCAGATGCGGCGTCAGTACTGTTTGGCCTGAACCCCATGTGGGTCGCGGCCGTTCTGTTCGTGATCACCTACATCGTGGTCATGACCGAGAAGGTCAACCGGGCCATCGTCTCCTTGCTGGCGGCGGGCTTGATGATCGTGCTCGGCGTTCTCAATCAGGAATCCGCCATTCGCGGCATCGATTTCAACACCATCGGCCTGCTGATCGGCATGATGGTGATCGTTGCCATTACTCGCCAATCCGGGGTATTCCAGTTTATGGCGATCTGGGCGGCGAAGAAAGTCAACGCCCGACCTTGGGGTATTCTGGTGATGATCGCGCTGGTCACGGCGGTGACCTCGGCGCTTTTGGATAATGTGACCACCGTGCTGCTGGTCGTGCCGGTGACCCTGCTAATTACCGAGGAACTCCAGGTCAGTCCATATCCCTACCTGTTCGCGATGATTTTTTCGTCCAACATCGGCGGCATGGCGACCCTGATCGGTGACCCGCCCAACATCATGATCGGCTCAGCCACCGGGCTGGCCTTCAACGATTTCGCCTATAACCTGACCCCGGTCGTCGTCGTGATCATGGCGGTAACCCTGATCCCCATCTATTTCATCTGGGGCCGGCAGCTCAAAGCCGCTCCAGAAGATCGCCAGCGGGTCATGCAGTTCAACGAACGCGAAGCCATCACCGACCCGCGCCTGCTCAAGCAGTGTTTGAGCGTCATCGGGTTGGTGATTACCGGCTTCGTCTTTGCCAAGACGCTGCATCTGGAAGCCGCCACCGTCGCCATGACCGGCGCCGCGTTACTGCTGCTGCTGGCCAACTTCGGCCGCGATGCCGAACACCAGAGCAAGCATGTCCTGGAAGCCTTCAAGGAAGTGGAATGGATCACCATTTTTTTCTTCGTCGGCCTGTTCATCGTGGTGCATGGCGTGGATAGCACCGGCCTGCTCAAGCTGCTGGCCGATAAAATGCTGGCCTTGACCGGCGGCAACCTGACCGCAACCTCCATGGTCATTCTCTGGTCCTCGGCCATTCTGTCGGCGATCGTCGACAACATTCCCTTCGTTGCCACCATGATTCCGCTGATCAAGGCCATGGCTCCGACCTTCGGCGGGCCGGAGGGTTTGATGCCGCTGTGGTGGGCACTGTCGATGGGCGCCTGTTTGGGGGGTAACGGGACGTTGGTCGGCGCCAGCGCCAATTTGGTGGTGGCCGGTTTCGCCGAACGAGCCGGCCAGCCGATCCGCTTCATGCAATACACCCTGCTGGCTTTCCCGATCATGCTCATGTCGATCGCCATCAGCATGGTCTATCTGTATTGGCGGTATTTGTAATCCTTTTCCTCCTCCGGCGATAACCGGGGGAGGAAGGTTCAGAGCGGTTCGAAGCCGACCTGAATGTTTCCAATTGATTCTGACTCAGTCGCCTCTTATGATGCATTGCATCATCGTCTGTTCTGGCGATGGACGCGAAACCGACCGAAATTCAAACAACGACAAACCGGGAGGACAATCCGATGTCCGCGCATGAAAGCAAGAGCCGCCCGTCAGCACTGATCATCGGCGCCATCGGAGTGGTCTTCGGCGACATCGGCACCAGCCCGCTCTACGCGCTCAAGGAAACCTTCGCCGGGCATCACCCTATGGCGGTGGAGCCAGAGAGCATTCTCGGGGTTTTGTCGCTGATCTTCTGGACCATCATGGCGTTGGTGACTTTGAAATACGTCGCCATCATCATGCGCGCCGACAATCGCGGCGAAGGCGGCAGTTTGGCCCTGCTCGCCCGCGTGACGGAACTGACCCAGGACTCGCGCGCCACCTGGTTCGTGACCATGCTGGGCATCTTCGCCGCCGCGCTGTTCTATGGCGATAGCATGATCACGCCGGCCATCTCGGTACTCAGCGCGGTCGAGGGACTGGAAGTGATCGCGCCGCAATTCAAGGAATACGTGCTGCCGATCACCGCCGTGGTGCTGACGGGGCTGTTCTGGATTCAGCGCTATGGCACCGGCACCGTCGGTCGCTTCTTTGGTCCGATCATGTGCGCCTGGTTCGGCATTCTCGCGGTGTTGGGCATGATCCATGTATGGGAAGCGCCAGCCGTGCTAGTGGCGCTCAACCCGGTCCATGCGGTCGAGTTTCTGTTCCGGCATCCCTGGGAAAGTTTCCTCGCGCTCGGTGCGATCGTTCTGGCGGTGACCGGTGGCGAGGCGCTGTACACCGACATGGGGCATTTCGGCAAATTCCCGATCCGCGCCGCCTGGTTCAGCTTCGTGCTGCCGGCGCTGGTCCTGAACTACTACGGCCAGGGCGCCCTGCTGCTCCAGGATCCCGGCGCGATCCAGAACCCCTTCTATCTGCTGGCGCCTGGTTGGGCGCTGATCCCGATGGTGGCGTTGGCCACGGCGGCGACGGTGATCGCCTCACAGGCGGTGATCTCGGGGGCGTTCTCGGTGGCGCGACAGGCTATTCAGCTCGGTTACCTGCCGCGCATGAAGATCGTCCATACCTCGCACATGGAGGCTGGGCAAATCTATATTCCGTTCACCAACTGGACGCTCTATCTGGCGGTCATGGCGCTGGTGTTCGGCTTCCAGTCCTCCAGCAACCTGGCGGCGGCCTATGGCATCGCAGTGACCGGTACCATGATGATCGACACGATTCTGGTCTCGTTCGTCGTGTTCCTCGCCTGGCGCTGGAATCCCTGGCTGGCTGCGCCCCTGCTCGGTGCGCTGCTGCTGATCGATTTCGCTTTCTTCTCGGCCAACGCCATCAAGCTGTTGCAGGGCGGCTGGTTCCCCATCGTCATCGCGATTGCGTCCTTCACCACGTTGACCACTTGGCGGCGCGGCCGGCAGCTCCTGTTCCATGAGATGGGCAACCTGACCATGCCGCTCGACCAGTTCATTCGCTCGATCGAAAAGGCGTCGTTGCAGCGGGTCGCCAGCACCGCCGTCTACCTGACCAGCCGGCCCGAAGGCGCGCCTTCGGCGCTGCTGCACAACATCAAGCACAACGAGGTGCTGCAC
>JBATDL010000023.1:0-1943 GCA_049663445.1 Candidatus Competibacter sp. | reverse complement strand
GGGCAGGCTGATTTCTCAGTCGCTTGTAGGCGCCGCCACCGCGCCAGGCGTGATAGCAGACGCCATCGACCGGTGACAGGATCAGCCCAAACACGGCTTCGTGATTGTGGATCAGGGCGATGTTGATCGTAAACTGATCGCTGTGCCGGATAAATTCGCGAGTGCCATCCAGTGGGTCCACCAGCCACAACCATTCCCAGCGGCTGCGCTCGGCGAAGCCGACATCGGAGGCTTCCTCGGACAGAATCGGGGTGTGGGGCGTCAGTTCCTTCAGGCCGCGCAGGATGCAGCGGTGGGCGGCGAAGTCGGCCTCGGTGACCGGACTCTGATCGGGCTTGGCGGTGACGCTGAAGGAACCAGCGTACACGTCCAGAATCCGGCGCCCCGCTTCGCGGGCGATGTCCTGAACCGGTGCCGCCAGAGCGGACAGGTCGATATCGGGAGCGTCGGTCATGCCGCAGAAAACCTCGAAAGTCGAAAGAATCGCGTCTGGATTGCGTTTTATGTGCATTCTACACAATTTGCGGTCTGAGCCGTTTTCCCATTGGAGCCTTTCATGATCACAGGCTTAGCCTGGTCGCAAATTCAAACGGTCCTGCTCGACATGGACGGCACCCTGCTGGACCTGCGGTTCGACAATCATTTCTGGCGGGAGTTAGTACCGGCGCGCTACGCCGAACGCCATGGCCTGTCGCTGGCCCGCGCCCGCGCCGAGGTGGCGACCCGGACCCGGTTGGTGGAGGGGACGCTGGCCTGGTATTGCCTGGACTACTGGAGCAGGGAGCTGGCGCTGGATATTGTCACCCTCAAGCGCGAGATCGAACATCTGATCGCCGTGCATCCCCATGTCGTGGAATTTCTGGGTGCGTTGCGTGTCGCCGGCAAGCGGGTGGTGCTGGTGACCAACGCTCACTCGCGCAGTCTGGCGCTGAAGATGGAAAAAACCGGGCTGGCCGGACACTTCGATGCCATCGTCTGCGCCCACGATCTGGGTCTGGTCAAGGAGCAGCCGGAGTTCTGGCCGCGCCTGCGCGAGCGGGAGCCGTTCGAACCGGCGACGACGCTGCTGGTGGATGACAACCTGCCGATCCTGCGCGCGGCGCGGGCGCAGGGGATCGCCTACCTGGTGTCGGTGCTGCGGCCGGATTCCGCCGATCCACCCAAACCACCGGGCGAGTTTCCGGCGATTCACGATTTTTCCGAGCTGTTACCAGTCCGTGGTCGGATCGGCGACGGAGCGGATGATAAGATAGGTGCGTGATTCCCGTGAGGTGAAATTGCCCAACTCAGGCGGGTAAAAAACGCTTGAATCGACGGAAAATGTGGGCTCTCTCCATACCTAAGCGGTAATTAAGCGATGTTATAAGTGGGTTTTGCTGAAATTCAATATGAGTGATCCCAATTCTCCAACGTTTCCACTGCCGGCGATGGATGTCCTGGTCGCTTGCCACGACTGCGATCTGCTCTATCGCAAGCAGCCGCTGCGCGAGGGCGAAAAGGCCCGCTGCGCCCGTTGCGGCGCGCTGCTGTATACCCGCAAGCCGAATAGCATCGAACGCTCGCTGATGCTGGCGCTGGCCGCGCTGATTTTGTTCGTGCTGGCCAACGCCTACCCGCTGCTGGATTTCCAGTTTCAGGGCCGCGCACAACAGAGTTCGGTACTCAGCGGCGTTCGGGAACTGTACGCGCAGGGCATGTGGGCGCTGGCAGCGGTGGTGTTCGTCGCCAGCATCCTCGCGCCGCTGCTGAAGATTCTGGCTCTGCTCTACGTGTTGCTGCCGCTGCGCCTTGGCCGCCGGCCCTGGTGGATGGCGCAGGTATTCCGTTGGATCGAAACCCTGCATCCCTGGGCCATGACCGAGGTGTACTTGCTGGGCGTGCTGGTGGCCTTCGTTAAACTGTCCGATATCGCCACCATCGTGCCGGGCGTGGCGCTATATTCC
>JBATDL010000022.1:0-5436 GCA_049663445.1 Candidatus Competibacter sp. | reverse complement strand
CCGCCCATCAGGGCGCGCTGGCCGGCGGTGGTCCAACCATCGCGGTGATGGGCACCAGCCTGGACCGGGTGTACCCCGCCAGACATCGGGATCTGGCCCACGCTATCGCCGAGCGAGGCGCGCTGCTATCGGAACTACCGGTCGGCACGCCGCCGATCGCCGAGAATTTCCCCCGGCGCAATCGCCTGATCAGCGGGCTGGCGCTGGGCGTGCTGGTGGTGGAAGCCGCCCTGCAAAGCGGTTCGCTGATCACCGCCCGCCAAGCCCTCGACCAGGGTCGGGAAGTGTTCGCGATCCCCGGTTCGATTCACAATCCACTGGTCAAGGGCTGTCACGCGCTGATCCGGCAGGGCGCAAAACTGGTGGAGACGGCTTCCGACATTCTGGAAGAGCTGGACTCTCTCGCGGCGTTCGTTGGCAGCGGGTCCGAAACTCCGGCCACCATGTCGCTAGATTCGGAAGCGCTGGACGAAGACTACCGGCAACTGCTGGCGGCGATGGGCGACGAACCATTGGCGATTGATTCGCTAGTGGAGCGCTGCGGATTGACGGCGGAAGTGGTTTCCTCCATGCTGTTGATTTTGGAATTGGAAGGTTATGTAGCAGCCGTCCCCGGCGGTTTGTATTGCCGTCTGAAAGCCTGAAAGTCGGTCGCCCGTACCCGGTGGCCGCCCGCGCCCACGCCGGACGGCGGGGGTTTTTATCCTTCCCAGATGAGCGCTGGAATGAAAGAAAACGTGTTGGACGTGCTGATGTACCTGTTTCAGAATTACATGGACGACGATGAGGATGCCGACCCCGACCGTGAATCCATCCAGACCGAACTGCTAGCCGCCGGCTTTCCCTCACGGGAAATCCAACAGGCGTTCGAATGGTTGGATAGCCTGATCGACCGCCAAGCGATTACCTTGCCGGTCAACCCCAGTTCCTGCCGCATTTACGTGGCGCCGGAACTGGCGAAACTGGATGTGGAATGCCAGGGCTTCCTGCTGTTTTTGGAACAAAGTGGCATTCTCAATTCGGAAACCCGCGAGTTGGTTATCGACCGAGTCATGGCGCTGGAAGCCGATGATATCGGCCTACACCAACTCAAGTGGATCATTCTGATGCTGCTGTTCAACCAACCCGGTCAGGAAGAAGCCTGCGCCTGGCTGGAAGATCTGGTACTCGACAGCGTACCCGGCTACCTTCATTAAGCGTTAAGCGGTCGTTAAGTTTTTCTGTCGCTCGCTTGAATTCCCGCCGCGCCGATCGGTCATGGCGGGGGCATCGCCTCCTCGGGCCGGAGTTTGATCCGGCGCCACCTTTACATCAGTCACCCGCAGTGATTTGTCATGAGCAAGAACTTGGTCATCGTGGAATCGCCGGCCAAGGCGAAAACGATCAAGAAATATCTGGGCAAGGACTTCGAAGTTCTGGCTTCCTACGGCCATGTGCGCGATCTGGTTCCCAAGGAGGGAGCGGTCGATCCGGAACATGACTTTGCCATGAAATATCAGGTGATCGAGAAAAATCTGCGCCATGTCGAGGCCATCGCCAAGGCGGTCACCAAAGCCGACACCCTGTATCTGGCCACCGACCCGGACCGCGAGGGTGAAGCCATTTCCTGGCACCTGCACGAAATCCTCCAGCAGCGCGACCTGCTGCGCGACAAACCGGTGCAGCGGGTTGTGTTTCACGAAATTACCCAGCGGGCGATTCTGGACGCCATCGACCACCCCCGCCACCTGTCGCTGGACCTGGTCAACGCCCAACAGGCCCGCCGAGCGCTGGACTACCTGGTCGGCTTTAACCTGTCGCCGCTGCTGTGGAAGAAAATCCGACCCGGCTTATCGGCCGGCCGGGTGCAATCGCCGGCCCTGCGGATGATCGTCGAGCGCGAGGAGGAAATCGAGCGGTTCCAGACCCGCGAGTACTGGACCCTGGAAGCCGACACCGCCAAAGCCAGTCAACCGTTTGCCGCCCGCTTGTTCGAGTACGCCGGTGAAAAACTAACGCAGTTCAGCGTCACCGACGGCGCTCGGGCGCTGGTCCTGGAACAAACCCTGTTGGCCGAGGCGCGCGCTCAATTGGCCGAATCCGGAGCGCCCGCAGCCAATCCCGCCGCCATCGGCCGGTTGCGGGTCGCCAAGGTGGAACGCAAGCAGCGCAAGCGCCATCCCGCCGCACCGTTCACCACCTCGACCCTGCAACAGGAAGCCTCGCGCAAGATGGGTTTCTCTACCCAGCGCACCATGCGAGTGGCCCAGCAGTTGTACGAGGGCGTCGACACCGGCGGCGGCGCGGTCGGCCTGATCACCTACATGCGCACCGATTCGGTCAACCTGGCGCAGGAGGCGCTCACCGAGATCCGCGCGCTGATCCTCCAGCGCTACGGCGCGCACAACGTGCCGGCCAGCCCCCGGCTCTTCAAGACCAAGGCCAAAAATGCCCAGGAGGCGCATGAAGCGATCCGCCCGACCTCGATCACGGTCGTGCCGGAAGCGATCCGCGCCCACCTCAACGCCGACCAATACGCGATGTACGAGCTGATTTGGAAGCGCACCGTTGCCTGCCAAATGATCCCGGCTACCCTGGACACGGTTGCGGCGGATCTGGTCTGCGGCGCCGGCAACAGCTTCCGCGCCACCGGTTCGGTCGTCGCCGACCCCGGTTTCATGGCGGTCTACCGTGAAGGCGTGGACGACCAAGCCGACGAGGTCGAAGGGCGGATGCTACCGCCGTTGCGAACGGGCGACTGGATCGATTTGCTAGCACTGCGGCCAGAGCAACACTTCACCGAACCGCCGCCGCGCTTTTCCGAAGCCAGCCTGGTCAAGACGCTGGAAGAATACGGCATCGGCCGACCCTCAACCTATGCGGCGATCATCTCGACTCTGCTGGCCCGCGAATACGCGGTGCTGGACAACCGCCGCTTCAAACCCACCGACATCGGCCGCATCGTCAACCGCTTTTTGACCCAGCATTTCACCCAATATGTGGATTACGACTTCACGGCTCGGCTGGAGGACAACCTGGACGCGGTGTCCCGCGGCGAGGAAGACTGGCTACCGTTGATGCGGGGCTTCTGGGACCCGTTCAAACAGCGGGTCGCAGAGAAAACGGAAAACGTCTCGCGCCAGGATGTGGTGCAAAGCCGCGAGCTGGGCAGCGATCCCAAGACCGGTAAGCCGGTTTCGGTGCGGATGGGCCGGTTCGGACCCTACGCGCAGATCGGCGCCAAGGACGATGCCGACAAGCCACGCTTTGCCAGCCTGCGGCCGGAGCAGCGGATGAACACCCTCACCCTGGATGAGGCGCTGGCGCTGTTTCAACTACCGCGCGACCTCGGCGCCACCGCCGACGACGAGCCGATCCAGGCCAACATTGGCCGGTTTGGACCCTACGTCCGCTACGGCAAAAACTACGTTTCGCTGAAACAGGAAGATCCCTACACCGTCAGCCGCGAGCGGGCACTGGAACTGATCGCCGCACACCGACAGGCGGCGGCTAGCAAGGTTCTGCGCGAGTTCCCCGATTCCCCCATCCGGATCCTGAATGGCCGGTTCGGACCCTACATGACAGACGGCAAGAAAAATGTCCGTCTGCCCAAGGATCGTGATCCCGCCAGCCTAGGGCTGGCCGAGTGCGAAACGCTGGTGCGCGACGCGCCCGACAAGAAGCCCGCCACCCGCCGCCGTGCCGCCAAGTCATCCTGACCTGGAGCATCCGTCATAAACCTGCTGAGCTTGCGCGCCGCCGCCCGCGCGGTTCGCTCTGGCGGCCTGATCGCCTACCCCACCGAGGCGGTGTACGGGCTTGGCTGCGATCCCCGCAGCGAACGGGCGGTGCGGCGCTTGCTCGCGCTCAAGCGCCGGTCGGCGCATAAGGGCCTGATCCTGATTGCGGCCGATTTCGCCCAGCTCGCCCCTTTTTTGCAGCCCCTGACCCCAGCCGATCTGGAGCGGTTGCACGCAAGCTGGCCGGGACCCCATACCTGGCTGATTCCCGCCCGGAGCGGAACCCCATACTGGCTACGGGGCAAGCATGACACCTTGGCGGTGCGGGTGACCGCCCACCCACTGGCGGCGGCGCTGTGCCGAACTTGCGGCCATCCGCTGGTGTCCACCAGCGCCAATCTCAGCGGCCATCCTCCAGCTCGTACCGCGCTGGCGGCGCGCCGGCAACTGGGGCGGCATCTCGACGATCTGTTGCCCGGCCCGACCGGCGGTGCGGCCAAGCCGACCGCTATCCGGAGCTTGCGAACCGACCAAGTGGTGCGCGGCGATTAAGATCAGAGCGGAGCCAGCATCGGAATAATCCGCGCCAGCAACGCGTTAACCTTGTCCATACTACCAGCCAGATTGCGCTCAATCTCGGCCATAGTGATCGTGCCGACGGTCTTACCCGCCGCCCAGTTGGCCACCACCGCGCACGCGGCATAGCGCATGTCCAGCTCGCGGGCCAAGGCGGCCTCCGGCATTCCGGTCATGCCAACGATATCGCAGCCATCCCGCTCCAGCCGGCGAATTTCCGCCGCCGTCTCCAGCCGTGGCCCTTGCATCGCCGCATAGGTGCACGACTCGCGCGCCTCAAAGCCCAGATCGCGGGCCGCCTGGATCAGCCGTTCCCGCAGTTCGAAACAGTAGGGCTCGGTAAAATCGATATGGGTGACGTGACTCAGGTTATCTTCGAAGAAGGTCCCGTGCCGGCCCCAGGTGTAATCCACGATCTGATCGGGAAACGCCAGTATGCCCGGTTCCATATCGGCGCGAATACCGCCCACCGCCGCCACCGAAATGACCTTTTTGACCCCGAGCCGATGGAGCGCCCAGAGGTTGGCCCGGTAGTTGATCTTGTGCGGCGGCAAGGTGTGATGCTGGCCGTGGCGGGCCAGAAAAACCACAGCCCGCCCCCCCAGTTCGCCGTGAATCACGGGACCGGACGGCTCGCCGTAGGGCGTTGACAATGTTTCCCGATGTGCGCTCCGCAGGGTATCCAGTGCAATGAGGCCGGTGCCTCCGATGATGGCGATGGTGGGTGTCATAACGGTAACCTCGCGGTCGGAAACAACAATTAGGAGACGGTAAGGAGCCGGGCCGGTCACCGCTCAATCGCGGGCGGCGTAGATGGCTGGCAACTGGCGCCAATACTCCTTGTAGTCCATGCCGCAGCCGAACACATAGCGATCCGGCACCTCCAAACCAACAAAATCCACCGTTAATCCCGGTGCCTTGCGATTGTGTTGCTTGTTCGCCAACACCGCGCTGTAGATCGCCGTCGCGCCCTGCCGGCGCACTTCTTCCAGGATCGCATTGAGAGTGTCGCCTTCATCGAAGATATCGTCGATTACCAGCACGGTTCGTCCGGCGACTGCGGGCTGCGACGGCGCGATCCAGTCGATCGCGCCGCCGCGAGTGCCACTGCGGTAGCGGGTAGCGTGCAAGTAACCAACTT
>JBATDL010000021.1:0-3107 GCA_049663445.1 Candidatus Competibacter sp. | reverse complement strand
GGATTTCCGCGCGCAGAATTGGCCGGCTGGCGGGCAGGGCAAGCACGATTTTGCCGGCCACGGTGCCCGCCTCGCGCGGGTTGCGCACGGTTAACACAGCGTCGGTGTAGACCTCTGGTGGCAGTTGGAAAAGCTGGCGAAAACCGGTTTCGGACAGCAGCAGCAGGTCGGCGCTCAGCAATTCCGAGGCGGAATCCAGTACGCCGGTAATTTTCAAAGGCAGCGGTTGGCTGTCGGCCGCGCGCAGGCTCAGATAGTCGCCGACGCCGATCTGGCGGGTTCGGGCCAGCGCCGCGCCGACGACGATTTCATCCGCCGCCAGCCCGCGTTCCGGCGCGACCATCAACGTGTAATTGGCCTTGACCGCCGGATCGTAGTAGTAACCCCACAGCCGACCCCTTGCGGAACTGACCCCACGAATTTGCCGCAAGGTGTCCAGCCAGACCGCCGGCAGCAGATCGTGGCGGCCGGCGACCAACTTTTGTGCGACCACCTCCGGCGCGTCTTGCAGCAGCAGCGCCGCTTCCCGCTGCAATCCCTGACTGAGCAGCAGCACCGAGGCGAACAGAAACACCAGCAGGGTATAAACCAGCAGCAGGCCGAGATTGCGGGTCTTGCGCCGCAACAGGGCGGCGAGGGTGTAGTCGATCAGGTATTTCTGCCGTTCGAGCAAGGGGCGCATGGTGAAATCGGCGGTGGTTTGGAACACGGGCGGCGGAACGGTATCACAATCGCGGAAAATGAGGCCAACCGGCATTGACAATTCTCAGAAAGGAAAAACTGGGCGATGAAAAAACTGCTGCTGTCTCTGTTGCTGCTGGGCGGCTGCGCCGTGGCGCCGCCCGATGGGGTGACTCCGGTCGCCGGCTTTGAGCTGAACCGCTATCTGGGCCAGTGGTACGAAATTGCCCGGCTGGATCATTCCTTCGAGCGTGGCCTGAGCAACGTGAGCGCGAGCTACAGTCCACGCGACGATGGCGGTGTCCGGGTATTGAACCGGGGCTACGACGCTAGCGCCGGCCGCTGGAAAGACGTCGAGGGCCGCGCCTATCTTACCGGCGAGCCGACGGTCGGTTCGCTGAAAGTGTCGTTCTTCGGCCCGTTCTACGGCGGCTACCACATCGTCGCCCTGGACCGGGAAAATTATTCCTACGCCATGATCAGCGGTCCCAGCCGGGATTATCTGTGGATTCTGGCCCGCAGCCGGCGACTGCCGCCGGCCGTGCTGGACGGTTTGCTCCAGCAGGCCAGGGCGTTGGGGTTTGCCACCGAGCAACTGATCATGGTCAAGCAGGATCGGGACGATGCGTGAAATCCCGCCGCTCAATGGGAATGCGGGGTGAGGCCGGGTGGGGGAGGCAGCAGCGTACCAGTGGGAAAGTGGTCCAGCGCCGCCGGATGATCCTGAAATGAGCTGTGCCGGTCGGCCTGGGTCGGATGGCGGGTGTAGCGCGCCTCGGTGAACAGGCTGAGGTCGGTCAAACCCAGTTCGCGGACTAGCGCCCGGCTGGCGGCACGATCCGCCGAATGGGGACGCCACGCTGCGTCCGCCAGTGTCAGGCCGAACAGCAGCAGCAGAATCGCCAGCAGGGTCAAGGCGACATTCGCTATGCGGGGATGAGTGAAGCGTCGAAAGGGCATGGGCAATTCAGGTGGTTTGGCTAATCGAAGCTTATTCTAGCCGGACTACAGTTCGGCCTATCAGTTGCGTGCGCCCGGCTTGGAAGGCACGGTGGGCAGCCGATGGTCCACACGCAAGCAGGTTATGGAGCTTATTTGGGGACATGTCTATTGTATCTGTATTTCACGGGCTTGAATCTATCTAATGCAAAAATCGCTTAAAGGGTTTGGCTTGAATCCGAACGACGCATAGCGGATGATCAAATTTAACATCATCAAGATCTTTCCATAAAAAATATGTCATTTTAGCAAACTAAAAGCCGCCATTTTTTGGTTTCGGGGATGATCCCAATCACCAATGATATTAACTTCTAGATTTGCGAGCTTTGCCATGATAAGTAACTCTTCAATCGAGTAATGAAATGGATCAGAGTCGTAATTTGTGCTGACCTCTCCAGGAATCTGTTTGATTGGCTCTAAGTGACAAGATGTAGGAGCCTGAAAAAATGTAGCATAATATATTCCATTTTGAGCCAAATTCTCTCTGGCTTTGCTTAAGCACCGAACAATGACATTTATGGGGAGATGAGTAAATACTGAAACAGATACCATGAAGTCAAATTTAGAGCCAAATAGGTCGAACGAAAATTTATCATCGACAATTAGGTTGGGATTTTTATTTGAGAGGCCAGCTTCTTTGATTTCAATTTTCCCAGCCTTAATCAACGAATCATTTATATCTAATCCAAAATAATTCCCTTCTTGAAGATATTTTATGTACTGAATTCCGCCTCTTAAGCTGCCGCAGCCAATATCTAAAAATTTATGATGTGGCTTTAGGCCAGACTTAATCAAAAAATCTATTTGCAGTCTGCCGATTTCATCCCACAGTCCACCAACAAAATCCCTATGTTCTTTGTTTTTGATTTGCTCATTGGATAGTTCTTTGAAGTAGGCGTTAATACCTTTCATTATATTCATCTTTTTGCACCACTATGAGTAGTAAATGAGTTACTGGTTAAGAAGCCTGCAAAACGGCTCCTTCTAATATGACCGTTCTTTATTAATTCTCCAGAGCACCGGTCGCATTGAGGCCCAATAGACATGCCCTTCACTGGAGATTGGTTTTCGTTCATAATCTTTACTCAGTCGCCGATAACGACCAAGCCAAGAAAAAGTCCGTTCCACCACCCAATGCTGGGGCAATACTTGAAAACCTTGAGCTGTTTTATAATCACCTTTTGCTAAAAACCCCCGCCTTCAGGCGGGAAAGACTTCAGTCCTTGCGCACGTTAAAATGCCAGCCTGTTTGAATATTTGACCATCATGACCGAGTACAGCAAAGGTAGCTACACGGTTTTTCACCACCGTTATCACTTGGCGTGGATTACGAAATATCGATACCGGGCCTTGCAAGGCAGCGATTCCCGGTCTCTTTTGCTCATCTAACTGATTTATAAATATATTTTTTATTAAACACTGATAAA
>JBATDL010000020.1:0-4753 GCA_049663445.1 Candidatus Competibacter sp. | reverse complement strand
GTGCAGCAGCGCCCAGGCCCGCGCCGCCCGCAGCAATCCCAGCCCGGCGCGCGGCGACAGTCCACCGCGAAAATGACTAGTCTGGCGGGAAAACGCCAGCAAGGCCTGCACATAATCCAACAGCGGTGCCGCGATATGCACGCCGGCCAGTTTCCCCTGCAGCTCGTGCAACTGCGCCGGGGTCATGCAAACCGGCAACCGGGCCAGAATTTCTCGGCGGTCCTCGCCTTCCAGCAACGCCCGTTCCGCCTGGGCGTCGGGATAGCCCAGCTCGATCCGCATCAGAAAACGGTCGAGCTGCGATTCCGGTAAGGGGAAGGTACCAATCTGGTAGGCCGGATTCTGGGTGGCGATGACGAAAAACGGCTCCGGCAACTTGCGAGTCTCGCCCTCGATGGTAACCTGCCCCTCTTCCATCGCTTCCAACAGGGCGCTTTGGGTTTTGGGCGTGGCGCGGTTGATCTCGTCGGCCAGAATCAATTGGGCGAAAATCGGCCCCGGATGAAACACAAAGGTTTCGCGCTGGCGTTCGTACACCGCCGCGCCGAGGATATCCGCCGGCAGCAGGTCGCTGGTGAACTGGATGCGCTGGTAGTGCAATCCCAGGCAGCGCGCCAACGCATGGGCCAGAGTCGTCTTGCCCATGCCGGGCAGGTCTTCGATCAGCAGGTGGCCGCGCGCCAGCAGGCAGCTTAGCGCCAACCGAATGGCGCGCTCCTTGCCAAGAATGGTGGAGCCGACCTGTTGGATGGTCAGGTCCAGGCGGTCTTCCAAAACGGCGGCCACGTCAATCCTGCCGGCGCAGGTCGTGCTGGAAGCGTTTGAAGTTTTCCATGTAGCGGACGGCGGTCAGGCGTAGACCCTCGATTTCCCGGTCGCTCAGCGTGCGCACGATTTTGCCCGGCGAGCCCATCACCAGCGAGCCATCCGGGATAGTCTGGCCCTCGGTGATCAGGCTATTGGCGCCGATCAGGCAATTCTTGCCGATCACTGCCCGGTTCATGATCAGGCTTTTGATGCCAATCAGACTGTTGTCGCCGATGATACAGCCGTGCAGCATCGCCAGATGACCAACGGTGACGTCACGGCCGATGGTCAGCAAAATACCGGGGTCGGTGTGGAGGATCGAGCCGTCCTGGATATTGGAGTTTTCGCCGATGGTGAAGACGTCGTTGTCGCCGCGCGCCACGGCGTTGAACCAGATGCTGGCGTTCTGCTTGAGCACCACCGAACCGATGACGGTCGCGTTATCGGCGATGAACCAGTCCTCGCCATGAAATTCGACTCTGCGGTCGCCGAGAGAGTAGATCACCGGGTTCTCCTTTGTGGATCGTGGAAAAACCGGGTTAGTATAAACGAGAGAGAGGGATGATCGGGGACGGGTGGGGCAATGAAGGCGAGGTTCGAGAACCGCCGCGCCGGCGTCGCCGGATGGATCAGGCGTGGGCGCGGCGGAATGGGCGGGCTTACTTCATCATGGCCTTGGCTTCAAGTTCCTTAGCCGTCAGCTTGTCGTCGTAGACGCCAGCAGCAACCTGGTAGTCGCCGGCCGTCAACACGTAGGCCACCTTGCGGTGGTTGCCTTCGGCACCGGGCTTGGTCCACATGTATTCGACCCAGCCGCCATTGGCACTCTTGGCGGCATCACACAGGGCGCTACCGAATTCCTTGCCGGTGGCCTTGTCCTTGAGATCGGCCAACTTCATGCCCTTGACCTTCTCGCTCGGGTGGGCCTTCATCGTCCCACTGGCGCAGTCCAGCACGAACACATAGGTGTCCTTCCAGGCCCATTTGCCGTCCTTCTTGTCAATTTCGGTCAGCGTGACTTCGGCGTTGGTGTCGACTGCGGCGGCGGCTTCCTTGACTTTGGCGACCACTTCATCGGCAGTCGCGGCATCGGCGGCCCACGCGCCAGTGGACAGACCCATCGTGCAGAACGCAGCCACACCCATCAACAATTTCTTGTTCATCAATCAACCTCCTTTGTGCATTATCGCTGTGATTTTCGGTTCTACATTGCGTCGTTCCGGGAACGCGACGCCCCTAAAATGTAGACGCTGGATCCGGGAGTCACAAGATATGGGACGTAAAAAGATTACGATTTTTGCTGTTTTTGTTTTATGTGATTGGCAGCTTGACAGGGGCGCACAGAGGCTGCTCTGGTCACCGCTCGGACTGGCTCAAGTCTCCGCCAGATTGCCCTTCTCCTCCAGCCAGCTCTTGCGATCCCCGGCGCGCTTCTTGGCTAGTAGCATGTCCATCAGCGCCAAGGTGTCGTCGCCGGTTTCCAGAGTCAGTTGCACCAGCCGGCGGGTGGCGGGGTCCATGGTGGTTTCCCGCAGTTGCAGCGGGTTCATTTCGCCCAGACCCTTGAAGCGGGTGACGCTGACCTTGCCCTTTTTCTTCTCGGCGGCGATACGGTCGAGAATGCCCTGCTTTTCCGCATCGTCCAGGGCGTAGAACACCTCCTTGCCGACATCGACCCGAAACAGCGGCGGCATGGCGACATGGACATGGCCGGCCTCCACCAGCGGGCGGAAATGCCGCACGAACAGCGCACACAGCAATGTGGCAATGTGCAGGCCGTCGGAGTCGGCGTCGGCGAGGATGCAGATCTTGCCGTAGCGCAAGCCGTTCAAATCGCCGGAGCCGGGGTCCACGCCGATGGCCACGGCGATGTCGTGTACCTCCTGCGAAGCCATTACCTCGGCGGAATCGACCTCCCAAGTGTTGAGAATCTTGCCACGTAGCGGCATGACCGCCTGAAACTCGCGGCTGCGGGCCTGTTTGGTGGAACCGCCAGCGGAGTCACCCTCTACCAGAAACAGTTCGGTGCGCCCCAGATCCTGGGCGGTGCAATCGGCCAGCTTGCCGGGTAGCGCCGGACCGCTGGTGATCTGCTTGCGCACCACCTTGCGGCTGGCACGCAAGCGTTTGTGCGCGTTGGCCAGCGCCAGTTGGGCAACGCGCTCGCCGGTTTCTGGATGCTGGTTCAGCCATAGACTCAGTGCATCCTTGACCACACCGGCCACGAACACCGCGCACTCGCGCGAGGACAGCCGCTCCTTGGTCTGGCCGGAAAATTGTGGGTCCCGCAGCTTGACCGACAGCACATAGCAGCAGCCTTCCCAGACATCTTCCGGGGCGATGCGCAACCCGCGCGGCACCAGGTTACGAAACTCGCAGAACTCGCGCACCGCATCGGTCAGTCCGGCGCGCAGACCGTTGACGTGGGTACCACCCTGTGCGGTCGGGATCAAATTGACGTAGCTTTCCGCCACCGGCTCGCCGTCGTCCGGCAGCCAAGCCAGCGCCCAGTCGGCGGCCTCGCGCTCGCTACTGACACGGCCGACGAACGGCGGCTCGGGCAGCAGCACCGCTGCCCCCAACGCCTCCCTGAGATAATCGGTCAACCCGTCCTGGTAGCACCAGACCAGCTGCTCGCCGGCCGCTTCGTCGGTAAACCTCACCTTCAGCCCAGGGCACAATACCGCCTTGGCGCGCAGCACATGCTTGAGCCGGGGCACGGAGAACTTGGGCGAATCGAAATAACGTGGGTCCGGCCAGAACCGCACGGTGGTGCCCGTGATGCGCCGGGGAACCGTGCCAACCTCCTCCAGTTCGGACACTTTGTCCCCACTGGCGAAGGCCATGTTGTATTCCTTGCCGCCACGTTTAACCCAAACTTCGAGATGGTTGGACAACGCGTTCACCACCGACACACCGACACCGTGCAAACCGCCGGAGAAACGGTAATTACGGTCGGAAAATTTGCCGCCGGCGTGCAGGCGGGTCAGGATCAGTTCGATACCGGGAATACCTTCTTCGGGATGAATGTCCACCGGCATCCCGCGCCCGTCATCTTCAACCGACAGCGAACCGTCGGCATGCAGGGTTAGTGTTACCGTGCTGGCGTGGCCAGCGATGGCCTCGTCTACGCTATTGTCGATGACTTCCTGCGCCAGATGGTTGGGCCGGGTGGTGTCGGTGTACATGCCCGGCCGCTTGCGGACCGGGTCCAAGCCGCTGAGGATCTCTATCGCGGAGGCATCGTAAGTAGTTGCGTTCATTAGTGAAAAATTCCGACTAGGCTCGATGGCTTTTTTGGAGAAACCTGGATTAATCCGCAAAAGCGGGCAGCGCGGAAACGCGATGGTGACCGGTTAAAGCAACCACAACGGGGCTCGCCGGTTTCAGGCATAAGGTAACATGGCAATCATGACTCAAATAGCGTGCCCAAAAAGCAAACTATTCTGTCCGCACGCACGCAACAATCCGTCGACCGGCATCCCCAACAAAGCACGGGGCAACCGGGCGGGAAAAGTCGAAAATTGACTCAGCATAAGGCTCATGTAAAACTGCCAACTTGTACTTGGCGTGTCTGATGTTTTGTCTGATGTTTTTTGATGGAACTTATCGAGGAGTCTTTCAATTGGGCAAGAAGTTATATGTTGGAAATTTGAGCTATAGCATCGGCAACAGCGAGCTGGAGCGCCTGTTCGAGACGCATGGCGCGGTGCGTTCGGCCCAAGTTATCACGGATCGCGATACCGGACGATCCAAGGGGTTCGGCTTCGTAGAGATGGGCAGCGATCAGGAAGCGCAAGCAGCTATCGCCGCCCTCAACGGCAAAGAGGTTGATGGCCGCGGCCTGACCGTCAACGAAGCACGCCCGCAAAGTAGCAGTGGTGGCGGTGGCGGTGGCGGTGGCGGCTATGGTGGCGGCGGTGGCTACGGCGGTGGTGGTGGCGGT
>JBATDL010000019.1:0-17446 GCA_049663445.1 Candidatus Competibacter sp. | reverse complement strand
GCGCCACGCACCTGCTGGACGGCAAAGAGCGCGCCGATCGTCAGCAGCGCCAGCAGCGCCAGCCCGCGATAGACCTTAACCAGAGTCTGTATGCGTCCCGGCGGCAGCACTCGCAGCAAGGCCACCGCCGCCAGCACATTCAGCCAAGCGTACAGCGGCGCATTGGGTTCGTGGTAGCTCAGCGTCATGCCGGCCAGCGCCACCACCCCCCATAGCCAGCCCCACAGTTTGGCGAAACCGAGCGCGATCACCAGGACGATGAACAGATCGAGCAGGTTCCACGAATACAACCAGGCGTTGCCGGTACTGTCCGGTCCATCCGCCGCCAGCAGCCGCCAGCCCGGCGGCAGGTTGAGCGTGGCGTCGATGCGTCGCGGTGCGATGCGCCAGCCGACCGCCAGCAGTTTTTCGATGTCGGTCGGTTCCAGCCGGCTGTCGGCAACCAGTTGCAGATCGTTCAGTTGCCGTATCTCCACGCCGGCGGCGCCCGAACCCGGCAGCCGGGTAATGAACTGGTCATCGCCGCCGATGCTCACCCGGCCGAGTTGTAGCGTGGAGTCGGCGTCCAGGCGCGTGTTGTCGAGGCTGCCGCTCAGCCGGTCCCGCACGGTGTAACCACTGCCGGCAAAGTCGAGCCAAAGCGTGCGCTCCAGGTTCAGCCGTGCCGGAGCCGGTTTGGATTCACCGCGCTGGCGGACCTGGAATTGCAGCGCCTCGCCAGGTTGCAGCAGATAGGCCGGCCATTGCCGCCAGTTTTCGGGCAGATTGGTCTGCGCCGGATCGAGCGCCGACGCGCCTTCCACCTGGACCTGTCGCAGGGTGTTTTGCGCCTGGAAACTCCAGATCTCCTGTTGGGGCCAGGGTATCGGGACGGCGGGCAGTGCCAGCGCGTCCAACGGTCCCCGATGGCGAGCGTTCAGCGTCAGGGTCCAGTTCCCCGGCCGCAGTTGTACCCGCAGCCGGCCATCGGCTTCCAAGCGGGCGGGCAGTGGGCTATCCAGGGCGAGCGGTAGAAAATCCGGCGGCAGCACGGGACCGAGTAATTCCTCCCGCGTTTGGCCCGAAACCCGTAGATCCAGCCGGGTCGCGACCGTGAAAGGAATCCCGTCGGTCAGCAGCCGGAATACTTGCAGATCGAGCGTATCCTGTTGCGCCGGCGCGGCCGGTTGCTGGCGCAGCCGCAGCACACCCTCGTCCTCCAGCCGAAACACCGGCACCGGTTGACCGTTGACGCGCAGATCAAGCAGCGCGTTGCCAGGGGGAACGTGGATCGCATCAGGCAGCGCGCTCCAATAGAATCGCCCGGTCAACTCGTGCTCGCCGGGCGACGCCTTCAGCACTGGGTGACCTTCCCGTTCCAGCACCGGTACCAGTATGCCGTCCAGGCGCACGTCCTGCGGCCAGTAGCTCCGGTTGCCGGGCAGGGTCAACCAACCCTCGGTATCATTGTACGCCTTTTGGCGAAACTCGCCGCCCCGGCCGTCGAGGTCGAGGCTCAGCGCCGACAGCCAGACGCACTGGTAGCGATCGGTCTGGTTGTAGTACACCGGACAGCGCCGGTTCGGCGAATCCGACAGCACCCAGTCCATCCAGGGCTGCAAGGAGGCCGGAATCTGGGTCAGCACCTCCGGAGGAATGGACGCCGCCCGGGTGGCGGCGGCGTACAGCCCGAGCAGCAGGACGAGCAGGGGAAGCCAGAATTGTCGAGCGGGCAGAGAGCCGGTGCGCATGGTGGTTTTCCTCGCGGCGCCGCCACCGCGCCGGAAGGTCGGGCGGTTGGCGCTTCCGCCCTAGTATAGCCAGAGCGGCCGAGCCGGCGGAAAATGTGGTTTATGCCGTACCGGACGGCAGCCGCGCGATGCGATGCGTCCAAACTAAAGGCCAGGGGATCGCTTAAAGTATCCATCACGGCATGAGTTCTGGCGCTGAAACCGCCCCGCAAACGCCGCCCATGCGCGGTCGCCGCTAGAGCCGGTATGATGAGCGGATGAAAAAACATGGCATCCTCTGGACGGTCATCGCGCTGGGCCTGCTTGCGGCCGGCAATCTCGACGCGGTGCGCAACTCTGCCTGTCACTTGGCGACGCTGGAGCCGGATAATCCCGATATTCAGGCTCTCCTGCGGCAAGTGGGCGCGGTAGCGCCCTGACTGTATTGGCAATAAAACAACTTGGGGCGGATTGAATTGAACGATACTTTTACGACCCGGAGCCCGTTCTAATCCATGTGGGCGATACCGACTCCAGGTCATTGCCAATCGACTGTTTTTAAGAAATAAACGGTCAAACAACTTTTTAACTTTCAAGAGGATAAATCTGATGATGAACTATCGCACAATGACCAGCAGTGTCCTGCTGGCCATGTCTTTGCTAGTGGGTGGTCTGGCGCTGGCGGCGGAACAACAGCCTGTCGGCAAGGTCACGATTGAAGAAGAACAGTTTGGACTGGTTTTGGGCGGTAGCGTCGGCGGTGGAACGCTGACTTTCCAGAGCAAGGAATACCCGTTCAAACTCAAGGGCCTGAGCGTTGGTCTCAACGTGGGGGTCTCGAAGATGAGCGCCGTTGGTGAGGTGTACGACATGATGGAGGTGTCGAAATTTCCGGGTACCTACACCAAATTCGAAGCGAGCGTCGCGTTGGGCGGCGGTGCGGGCGGTCTGCGCTTGCAGAACGAAAACGGCGTGATCATGAACCTGCACTCGCGGACCCAGGGCTTGGATCTCAATCTCGGGAACGTGACCGGCATCACGGTCACGATGGAATAAAAGGTATTTTGCAAGAAAGGGAAAATCGGGATCGATTGGGCCACCGTGCGTCCTTTCTGTCCCGTTCACCACGGATTCAACCCACACACCGAGTATCGAAACATGCTTAAGATGCAGAAAGTTGCTGGTATGAGCGTACTGATCACGCCATTCCGTATTTTCATGGTGTCGTTGACGATTGTCTTGGGTCTCGGGTTGCAAGCCTGTTCGACGGCGCCCATGTCCCAGCATCAGATCGACGAGCAGCGCGCCTCGATTCGTGAGATGGCGAACGGAACGCTATCGCAGCTTTACCAGCAATATCCCGACGCCCGCCGGCGGATCGAACGGGCGGCCGGCTACGCGGTCTTCAGCAACTTCGGCTTGAAAGTCCTGTTTATGGGTAGCGCCACCGGGGAAGGGATCGCTGTCAGCCATGCCACGCGGCAGGAGACCTTCATGCGGATGGTCGAGTTGCAGCCCGGCTACGGTTTCGGAGTTCAGCGGTTCCGACTGGTGTTTGTGTTTGAGAACCCTCAAGCCTTCGACCAGTTCGTGTATTCGGGCTGGGAGTTCGGAGCTAATGCGATGGCGTCGGCGCAGACCAGTACCCAGCAGATGGGGAACCAGTTGGGCGTATCGGTATCGCCGGGCGTGCTGATGTACCAGATCAGCGATCAGGGCGCCATCGTCGGGGTTAGCATTACCGGCGCCAAGTACTATCCGGACGCCGGGTTAAATTAGCAGGGTCCGGCCCGCCAATGCCGGGCCTGGAAGCTGTGCAAAATGCCTCTAAGCGCCAACAAATAAAGCGGTTGTAGTTCTTGCTTCCGTTTTGAAAGCACTCCCTTCATGGGCATCGTCACCAGCGAGCGGGTGGGTGACGAATCCGGCCGGTTCGCCGCCCCCACCCGGTGCGTCCGAGCCCTGCGCGGCCGCCGCTGAAGCCGGTATGATGAGTGGATGAAAAAGCACGGCATCCTCTGGACGATCATCGCGCTGAGCCTGCTTGCGGCCGGTGCTTTCTGGGCATGGCGGTTGTTCGGCCCGGTGACCGTGGAGGTCGCACAGCCGACCCGAGGTCCAGCGGTGCGGGCGATCTACGCCACCGGCACCGTGGAACCAACCGTCATGCTGCCCATCGCCCCGCGCAACTCCGGCCGCCTGGTGGAACTCAACGCCGACGAGGGCGACCGGGTCCGTAAGGATCAGGTGCTGGCCCGGCTGGAAGATGCCGACTTGCAGCGTTCGGTCGACGAGTTGGAAGCCCGCGCCCGCTTCGCGAAGTCACAGTTTGACCGCGCCCAGACGCTGTATGAACGCAAGCTGGGTTCGCTGCTGGAACGCGATCAGGCACGATCCGAATGGCAGGCGGCGGAAGCAGTGTTGGCCCGCGCCCGCGCCCTGCGCGGCTTCATGACCCTGACCGCACCGGCCGATGGTCAGATCCTGCAACGCGATGGCGAGATCGGGCAGTTGATTCCCGCCAATCAGCCGATTTTCTACTTTTCCTGCTGTGCGCCGTTGCGGATCGAAGCCGAAGTCGATGAGGAAGACATTCTGTTGGTGCGACCCGGACAGCGGACGCTGATCCGCGCGCCCGCCTTGCCGGAGCGGGTACTGGAAGGCGAGGTTGCCGAAATCACCCCGAAGGGCAACCCGGTCACGCGCAGTTACCGAGTGCGAATCGGTTTCAAGGGCGACACACCGCTGCGGATCGGGATGACGGCGGAGATCAACATCGTGGAAGACCAGCGGGAAAACGCCCTGTTGGTGCCGGCGACCGCCGTGGTCGATGGCCAGGTCTGGGTCGTGCGCGACGGCCGCTTGCGGCGCCAGCCGGTCGAAACCGGCATCAAGGGCGAGCTAAAAACGGAAATCCTGTCCGGCCTGACCGAAACCGACCGTATCGTGGTCCGTCCCTCCGCCGGACTGGAGGAGGGGCGTCGGGCGCGCGCCACCGATCAAACGCCCGCTGCCGGATAAGCCGTGTGTCGCTGCAACTGTCCATCGCCGTCACCCAACTGATCAGCCGCCGCCGGCCCACCCTGGTGTCGTTGACCGGCATCGCGCTCGGGGTGGCGTTCTTTCTGGCGGTGTCCTCGCTGATGCGCGGTTCCGAACGGGATTTCATCAAGCGGCTGATCGACAACAGCCCGCACATCACCGTCTCCGACGAATACCGCAAGGCTCAGAAACAGCCGGCCTCCATGCTGTGGCCGGACGGCGCGGTCGAAGTGCGGCGGGTCAAGCCGCTGACCGAGGTACGCGGCATTCGCGGCCACGCGCAAAAGCTGGCCTTCGTCGAATCGCTGCCCGGCCTGCGCGCCGCGCCGGTGCTGATGGGTTCAGTGGTATTGACCTTCGCCGGACGCAACGAAGGCGTCACCCTGAACGGCATCATCCCAGCGAAAATGAAGGGCGTGTCCACCATCGAGGAAAAACTGACTCAGGGTTCGCTGGAGGCGCTGGCCGCCAA
The DNA here is from genome assembly GCA_049663445.1 of Candidatus Competibacter sp. Classification (GTDB taxonomy): domain Bacteria; phylum Pseudomonadota; class Gammaproteobacteria; order Competibacterales; family Competibacteraceae; genus Competibacter. The sequence goes on along the minus strand of JBATDL010000019.1, from coordinate 12,223 downwards.
TCCGAACGGCATCGTCATCGGCGAAGGGCTGGCCAAGAAATTCGGTCTGAGCATGGGCAGCGTGGTGAACGCCGCCTCGCCGGGCGGGGAGGTGCGCACTCTGAAGGTGGTCGGCATCTTCCGCACCGGCAATGCCAGCTACGACGAGAACCAGACTTTTGCCCTGCTCAAGCGGGTACAAGGCTTGCTGGACCGGGCCGACCGGGTCAACCGCTTCATCATCCAGCTCGACAACCCCTATGCCGCCCGCGATGTCGCCGCCGTCATCGAACGACAGGTCGGCTACAAGGCGGTATCCTGGCAGGAATCGGCTGAAGATCTGATGAGCGTGCTGCTGGTGCGTAACCTGATCATGTACAGCGTGGTCTCGGCGATTCTGGTGGTGGCCTCGTTCGGTATCTACAACACCATCTCCACCATCGTCATGGAAAAAATCCACGACATCGCCATTCTCAAGTCGATGGGCTTCCACGCCCGCGACATCCGCCGGATCTTTCTGGCGGAAGGCGTGATTCTCGGCGCGCTCGGCAGCCTGTTCGGCGTGACTTTGGGCATGGGGCTGATGTGGTTGCTGGCCCAGGTCGAGATCAAGCCGCCCGGCGCCAGCGATCTGGTGCATCTGCCGATCTACTGGGGTTGGGAGCAGTATCTGCTGGCGGCGGGTTTCGCGCTGACTTCGGCGGTGGGAGCGGCCTACCTGCCGGCGCGCAAGGCTGGATTGGTGCAGCCAGTGGCGATCCTGCGGGGTCTGGCGTGACCCCGATTCTGGCGGCCGAGCGGCTCGGGCGGGTGTTGGCCGGCGAGGTGCCGGTGACCTTGGTGCGGGATATCGACCTGGAGGTCGGTCGCGGCGAATTCCTGGTCATCATGGGACCGTCCGGGTCCGGTAAGTCGTCCCTACTGTACCTGCTGGGCTTGCTCGATACCCCGACCTCGGGCCGGATTTTGCTGGATGGACAGGACACCTCGGGTTACGGCGAGGACCAGTTGGCGGCGACCCGCTTGCGTAAGCTCGGCTTCGTGTTCCAGTTCCATTTCCTGCTGGCCGAATTCACGGTGCTGGATAATGTCTTGTTACCGATGCGCCGGCTCGGCAAGCTGGACGAGAACGCCGCCCGGCGGCGGGCCGAGGATCTGCTCAATCAGTTCGGTTTGCGGGAACACGCGAGCAAGCACCCACACCAGCTTTCCGGTGGCCAGCGCCAGCGGGTGGCGATTGTCCGGGCGTTGGCCAATGACCCGCTGATCATCCTGGCCGACGAGCCCACCGGCAACCTGGATACTCACGCCTCGGCCAACGTCCGGCAAATCCTGCACGACCTGACCCGCCAACTGGGAACCACCGTCATTGCCGTCACTCACGACGTCACTTTCGCCAACGCCGCCGATCGGCGCATTGGTATCGTCGATGGCCGGATTGATTTGAATTGGCGGGCGTAGGTGGGGGATTCATGGTGGCTGTGTTGCATGGAGTGGAGGAAGCTTCAATGAAAATTCTTCCTAGGTCCGATTATGGCATTAGTCTGCTACAAGATCTCTGATTTGCTCAATAATTTCCGCATACTTGGCTGTATTTGTATTTAAATATTCCTTAAGTTTTCGATCATTCTGTTCTCCGGGAGATAAAACTGTTTCAATCACATCGCCGATATCGGTGCCGCGTTTATAAAGACGCACACCTTCATGTTGGTAAGAGGGAAGTACTTGGGGGATATGTCCAAGCCCCATACCCGCGAGTATCTTGCTTATCTCTGCCTTGACATTGACCCCGAGTTTATCCTTCCCTGCCGCATCTCGAAGTTGAACCATAGTGAAGGATGCGACACCACCACTTTCCTCTACGATCTTTTTGATTTCATCCCAATTGCTCATGTCGTTTCTCCTAATGCTGTTGATATGGCTAACGGAGCGGCTGATAAGCCGTGGGCTTTGACGGCCGATGTCGGTTTGATTCACATGATTATGCGGCGCGAAGCATCAAACAAACAGTGAATTGAAATGCGCTGCCTTATTACCGTGGCGCGAGCGTTTGCGGCAAGGCCTTGCTAACTGCGGTTTTCCCGCTCACGTCCTTCCCTCACTGCGCTAACGATATCTTCCCTCGTCACATCGAGCTCAATGTCCTTCACCCCCGCCGCCGCCCGCTCGGCGTCGCGGTCGTGGGCATGATCCTTAGCGATCAACATGTACAGCGCCGGCACGATGAACAGAGTGAACAGGGTGCCGACCGCCATGCCGCCCACCAGCACTAGGCCGATAGAGTTACGGGCGGCGGCGCCGGCGCCACTGACCAGGGTCAGCGGCAGGTGACCGGCGATGGTGGCGGCGGTGGTCATCAGAATCGGCCGCAGCCGAGTGAGGGCGGCCTCCCGCACCGCGTCAAGCTTCGAGCGGCCCCCGAACTGGCTCTTGTTGGCGAATTCCACAATCAGGATGCCGTTCTTGGCAATCAGGCCGATCAGCGTGACCAGACCCACCTTGGAATAAATGTTCAGCGTGGTGGTCCAGCCGGCGGTGAGCGCGAAGGGGATATTCGGATTAGGCATCTTCAGAAAGGTGAACAGTAGCGCGCCGAACATCGCGAACGGCACCGAGCCGAGCAGAATGACGAACGGGTCGCGGAAGCTGTTGAATTGGGCGGCCAGTACCAGAAAGATCAGGATGATGGCGAAACCCATGGTGGTGAAGAACTTGCTGCCGCCCTCCAGCCGGAGCTGGCGCGATTCGCCGGTGTAATCGATCACGTAGCCCTGCGGCATCAATTTGGTGGCTTCGTCTTCCAGAAAGCGCAGCGCCTCATCAAGCGGGCGAATCGCCACCCCGCTGATCTTGACCGCGTTCAACTGCTGGAACCGATTGAGCGAACGCGGCTGGGTGCTGTTGCGCAGGGAGGCGACGGTGCTCAACGGGATCAGTTGGTTATCCGGCCCGGTGACATGGATGTTTTGCAGTTGATCGGGATTGAGTCGGTCCACCCGCTGCACCTGGGGAATGACCTTGTAGCTGCGGCCGGCGATGTTGAAGCGGTTGACGAAATTGCCGCCCACCGCCGCGCTGAGGTCGGCGCCGACTTGTTGCAGATTCAGGCCGAGATCGGCGACCTTGTCACGGTCGATGACGATCTCGGTCTGTGGCTGGTCGATCTTGACATCGATCAACGGCGGGAAGGCGAACAAGCCGCTTTGGATGGCCTTCAACTGCACCTGCTTAGCGATGTCGAGAATTTGCTGGGTGTCGGCGGTCGAGGCAATGATGAACTCCACCGGAAACTGACCACCGCCGGGTAGCGCGGGTGGGGTGACCGGGAACATCTGGATGCCGGGGATGCGTTGCAGTTTCTGCTGGATCTCGGGCAGGATTTGAAAAACGGTGCGCTCCCGCTCGCTCCAGGGCTTGGTCACCATGCCGCCGAAGCCCGAGGTGGGAAAGGTGATCTGAAAGGTGAACTCGGTCTCGGGGATGCTCTGAAAGGCGTCGTTGGCGGCGGCGGCGAAGACGCTGGTCTGATCGAGCGTGGCGTTGGCCGAGGCGTCGACGATGCCGAAAATCACGCCCTGATCCTCGGACGGCGCCAGTTCCTCCGGTGAGAACATCCACATCGGCGTCACCACCAGGAACAGCGCGCCCCAGACCAGATAGGCCGCTGGGCGCGCGTTCAGGGTGCCGTCGAGCAGCCGGCCGTAGAACCGCTTCAGCCGCTCGAAAGCGGCGTTGATGTGGGCGGGCAGCCAATGCTGTTCGTCTTCCGCGCTCAACAGTTTGGACGACATCATCGGCGACAAGGTCAGCGCCACCACGCCGGAGATGGTCACCGAACCGGCCAGGGTGAAGGCGAATTCGCGGAACAGCGCGCCGGTCAGCCCGCCCTGCAAGCCAATCGGCACGTAGACCGCGATCAGAGTGACTGTCATGGCGATGATCGGGCCGATCAGCTCGCGCGCGCCCAGAATCGCCGCGTCGAAGGGGCTCTGGCCCTCGCGCAGATGACGCTCGACGTTCTCCACCACCACGATGGCGTCGTCCACCACCAGACCGACCGACAGCACAATCGCCAGCAGGGTGAGCAGGTTGATGGTGAAGCCGAAGACCTGCATCAGGAAGATGCCGCCGATCAGCGAGAGCGGGATGGCGATCACCGGCACCAGCACCGAACGTATCGAACCGAGAAACAGGAAGATGATAATCACCACGATCAGCAGGGTCTCGCCCAGGGTCTTGACCACTTCCTTGATCGCGTTGTTGATGTAGTTGGTGGCGTCGTAGGCGACTCGCGCCGCAAGGCCGGTGGGCAAGTCTTTCTGGATCAGCGCCATTTCGGCGCGGACCCGGCCGATGACGTCGATGGCATTGGCGTTGGGCAGCGGATAGATGCCCATGAACACGGCGGTCTGCCCGGAGAAGCGGACCTCGGCGTCGTAGTCCTCGGCGCCGAGCGCGACATCGGCGATATCCGCCAGTCGCACCAGGGTGCCGCCCTGTTCGCGGATCACCAGATTCTTGAATTCCTCGACCGAGCGCAGATCGGTGTTGGCCGTCAGGTTGACCTGGATCAACGCCCCTTTGGTACGACCGATGGCGGCCAGATAGTTGTTGGCGGCCAGTGCCTGGCGCACCTGCGCCGGGCTGATGTTGAGTGCGGCCATCCGGTTGGGTTTCAGCCAGACCCGCATGGCGAAGGTGCGCGCGCCCAGAATCTCGGCGCGCTGTACGCCTTCCAGTGCCGACAGTCGCGGCTGCACCGCCCGCACCAGATAGTCGGTGATTTCGTTCTGTTGCAGGATGTCCGAACTGAAGCTCAGGTAGGCCGAAGCGAACTGGCTGTCGGTCGACTCGATATTGAGCACCGGCACTTCGGCCTCGGGCGGCAGGTCGCCGCGTACCTGGTCCACCTTGGAGCCGATTTCGGCCAGGGCCTTGGTCGGATCGTAGTTGAGCTTGAGGCGAGCGGTGATGGTCGACAGGCCCTGGGCGCTCTGCGATTCCAGGTAGTCAATGCCGTCGGCGGCGGCGATGGCGCGCTCCAGCGGGGTGGTGATGAAGCCGCGCACCAGATTCGCGCTGGCGCCGACGTAGACGGTGGTGACCTTGACGCTGGCGTTGTCGCTACGCGGGTATTGCCGCACGTTGAGGCTGAAGATGGCCTGGAGGCCGGCGATGATGATTACCAGATTGACCACGATCGCCAGCACGGGGCGGGTGACGAACAAATCGGTGAAGGATTTCATGGTCGGGGCGTTACGAGTTGGCGGGTTTGGGGCTGATTTGGAAGTCGGGGGCCAGCTTGTTGTCGACCACGACCCCCATGCCGTTGCGCAGCTTGAAGACCCCGGTGGTGACGATGGTCTGCCCGGCGCTCAACCCCGAATCGACCACCACGAAATCGCCACGGGTCTTGCCGAGCCGCACGAACTGCTGGTTTAGTACCTTGCCGACCGCACCGGTCTTTTCGTCCTTTTTGTCCTCGACCACGAACACCGAGTCGCCATAGGGGGCATACAACACCGCCGTGGCGGGGATCATCAGCACCGGCTCGGTGGTCGGCAGCACGGCGGCGACATCGACGTACATTCCCGGCCGCAGCAGACCCGACGAGTTCGCCAGCGTGGCCTGCACCCGCACGTTGCGGGTGACTGTTTCGACTTCGGGACTGATCGCGGTCAGCTTGCCTTCAAAGTTCCGGTCGGGAAAGGCGTCGGTGTTCACCCGCACCGTCATGCCCGTCTTGAGCTGGGCGAGGCGCTGTTGGGGCAGGGAAAAGTTCACGTACACCGGATCAAGCGATTGTAGCGTGACGATGGCGGTGCCGGTGTCGAGAAACTGGCCGAGGTTGACCTGGCGGATGCCGGCGCGGCCGGCGAAGGGCGCGCGGATCGTCTTCTTTTCGATGACGGCGCGGATGTTGTCGATCTGGGCATCGGCCTGCTTGGCTTGGGCTTCAGCGCTGTCGAGGTCGGCCTGGGAGACCATTTTTTGGCCGCGCAGGTCGCGGGCACGGGCCAAGTTGGCGCGGGCCAGTTCGGCGCTGGCGATGACCGAGCGCAGTTGGGCCTGCTCGACGCCGCTGTCGAGTTCCACCAGCAGTTCACCGGCCCGCACGCTTGCCCCGGACTCGAAGGCGATGCGCTTGACCGTGCCTGCCACTTCGGCGTCGAGCATGACGCCTTGAACCGGGGCAATCGAGCCAACGGCGGTCAATGTCGGCTGCCAGGTATCCCGCGCCACTTCGGCGGTGGTGACCGTTTCCGGCGGCGGCGTGAAATTGGCTCCTTGCGCGAACATGGTCTGAAACTGCACAACCTTGAGACCGGCGAGCAATCCCACCAGCAGCAACACGCCGACCAGGGCGAGGATGATTTTCTTGGCCATACGCAAGGCTTCCTGAAAAGTTTCGAGAACTCCGCCCTGGGATAAAGTAACGAAGCGTCCGGTTGTGCTCGGGATCGGGTCTGCGAAGCCCGAGTTTGAATCGCCAATGACCTTGGTGGATAATACATACATCCAAGCATGTATGTAAATACCGCTACGGGTTGGCCGGCAACGCAACTGAGGTGATCGATGGTGAGAAAAACGAAGGAAGCCGCTCGGGAAACCCGCAGTTGCATTTTGGACGCTGCCGAGCAGGTGTTTCAACGACAGGGGGTATCCCGCACGTCCCTGGCTCAAATCGCGGCCGAGGCGAGCGTGACCCGTGGCGCCATCTACTGGCATTTCAAGAATAAGGCCGACCTCTACGATGCCATGATCAAGCGGGTTCTCGATCCCGAGGAGGCTCGTTGCAACGCCGGGCCGGCAGTGGGCGAAGACCCATTGCAGTTTATCCGCGGCCTGGTGGTCGATTTCCTGGAGCGGCTGGCGCGGGATGCACACTACCAGCGAGTGCTTGAAATCGCCTGGCACAAGTGCGAGTACGTGGACGAAATGGCCGTGATCCGCGATAGTCACCTGGAGTGCGGGCGCCGCTTCATCGCGCTGATGGAGGGGGCAATGCGCCAAGCTCAAAGCATGGGTCGGCTGTCGGGCGCGGTTTCTCCAAGGCAGGCGGCTGTGGGCATCATCGCCTTGCTGGACGGTCTTGTCGTCAACTGGACGCTGGAACCCAGTCTCTTTCCTCTGGCCGAATATTCATCGGCGATACTGGATGTTTATTTGAAGGGATTGAGCGCGGGCGTCTGAATCGTCCGCCACCCGCAACTGCTCGCGCCCGCATGGTTCTGATCACCTGAACAGGGATACGATCCGACACGATCAGGCCAAGCCTCCGACCTGGACTGAATTTGGATCCCCCAGAACCCGGTTTCTCCCCGCTTGTTTTGCCTGATACAACCGATGGTCGGCGCTCTCGATCAAGAGGTGAGGTTCCGTATGTGGATCGGGTTGCAGGGTCGCCACACCCATGCTGACGGTGACGAATGGACCCACCAGCGAGAGCGGGTGATCGCACCGCCGAGACGCAACGCGTTCCCGCAACCGTTCCGCGATCGCCATGGCGCCGGTGTGATCGGTCGCTGGCAACACACAGACGAATTCCTCGCCGCCGTAACGGGCCACCAAATCGGTGCACCGCGACAATCCTTCCGCCAGCGTTTGCGCCACGGTTTTCAAGCATTGGTCGCCAGCGGTGTGACCATAATGGTCGTTATAGGCCTTGAAGTAATCCACATCCGCCAAAATCAGTGAAAGCGGTTTTCCGGTGCGAGTTGCGCCCAACCATTCATTCTTCAGGAACTCATCGAAGCGACGGCGGTTAGCGATCCCGGTCAGGCCATCGGTCAGCGAGAGCGCGGCCAGAAAGTCCCGGTAGCGTTTCAATTCCAGATGAATGCCGACCCGCAGTTTGACAATGCCGGGGCGCACGGGCTTGGTCAGATAATCGACGGCGCCCAGTTGCAGGCCAATTTCCTCGTCCTCCTCTTGGTCCTTGGCGGTCACGAAGATGACCGGTATTTCCTGAGTGGCTGGGTTTTGTTTCAGCCGAACACAGACTTCGCGCCCATCCATCTCCGGCATAAGGACGTCCAAGAGAATCAGATCCGGCGACTGCTCCCGTGCCACGGTCAGCGCCTCCGAACCATTGGTGGCGAAGAGAACCCGATAACGATCGGACAGCACATTGTTCAGGATTTCGATGTTTTCGATCATATCGTCGACCACAAGAAGGGTTGCCCGCGGTTCACCGAGCATGGTTCTCTTCATTGCCATTGATCATGATTCCCAGAGAGTCGGCCACGCGGGTCAGGACCCGCAGTGCCTCGGTAAAATTTAGCCGTTCAATCTGCTGACCGACTTCGTGCAATTGATGCCGGGTTGCAAGGTCCACGGCCTGAGTCGTCACTTCGGCAAACAGTTTTCTCGCCCGCAGATCGCGCGCGGCAAGCAATTTTGCCAGATCGTTCAGTAGCCCCGCCCACTGTTGACGGTCACGCGGCGGTTCGATCGCCGATCGTGGAAGCATCGCCGGGTTCGCCGTCGGATTCAACGCCAGCTCCTGGATGCTTGTCAGCACTTCGCGCAACGCCGCTTCCGCTTGTGTCAGGCGTTGAGGAACGTCATCGGCCCTGTCGTTTAGCGCCCGTTCCAAGCTCCGCATCGCCTGTTCCAAGGATACGGCGGAAAGATTTGCCGCTACTCCAACCAGGGCATGCGCCCGATGTATCGCCCGTTCCTGGTCGCCGGTGTTCAGGGCTGCCCGGATTTCCGTTAGCACATTGCTGTAGTGGTCCGGAAATCGCGTCAGGAGCCATTGGTAGAGCGCGTCGTTGCCGCCCAGTCGCCGACGGCTGACCACAAGGTCGAGCCCCGGCATTGCATCAGGCAAGGAAGACACGGCAACAACATCTGACGGCGCTTCGGTTCCAGGTTCCGCGCCGGAATGAATGGCCGGCTGCTCGGGTGTGGCTGCCGCCTTTTTTATCCAATGCAGCAACATCCGATACAAGCTCGGGACATCAATCGGCTTGGTCAGATAATCATTCATGCCGGTGGCCAAGCAGCGTTCTCGTTCCCCGGCCAGCACATTGGCGGTCATCGCGATCACCGGCAACTCGGCATGGCGCGGATCGGCCCGCAGCCGCCGAGTGGCCTCATAACCGTCCAGCACCGGCATCTGCAAATCCATCAGTACAACATCGAATCCGCCGGGATTGGTCCGTACTTGATCCAGTGCTTCCTGGCCATTGTTGGCCACCCGCACATGCAATCCCGCCTGACGCAGAATATCTCTGACCACTTCCTGATTGATCGGCTGATCCTCCACCAGCAGCACTCGTGCCCCACGCAATTGAGTCGCTTTTTCAAGAGCGTGGACTGACTGCTGGCTAGATTCCACCTCGGATGGTTCGGCGTGGTCAAACGCGGCGGTAAAACGAAAGACGCTGCCTTGGCCCAAGGTGCTGGTCACTTCGATCCGCCCACCCATCATCTCCACCAGCCGTTGGCTGATCGCCAAACCTAGCCCGGTACCACCGAAGCGCCGGGTGATTGAGGAGTCCGCCTGACTGAACACTTGAAAAAGTCGGGTCCGTTGTTCCGGTGTAATGCCGATGCCGGTGTCCCGCACCGACAATTCCAACATGGTTTGTTTCGAGGAACTCTCCACCATTCGGACCAAAACCTCAACCTCACCGTGTTCGGTAAACTTGACCGCGTTTCCCACCAGGTTCAGCAGCACTTGCCCCAAGCGATCGGGGTCGCCGCGCAGATACTTCGGCGTCCGTTCGTCCTCATGAAACTTGAGCTTCAGCCCCTTCTCGACGGCTCGGAATCCCATCACGCTACGAATCCGGTCCAAAACCGCAGACAAATTAAAGGATACGATGTCCAGTTCCAAATGCCCGGCTTCGATCTTGGAAAAGTCCAAAGTATCGTTAACGAGCATCAGCAGCGTATGCGCCGAGTGTTCCATCTTTCTTAACTGATCCTTCAGTCTTGGCGGTGGATTGTCTTGCTGAGCCAGATGGAGCAACCCCTGAATGGCGCTGATCGGGGTGCGGATTTCATGGCTCATGTTGGCTAGAAACTGACTTTTGGCCCGACTGGCTTCATGTGCCTCCTGTTCTGCTCGCTGCCGTTCCAGCACCTCGTGGCGCAGGCGGTGGCCCAAGGTAAGCACCCACCGCCAGACCACCAGCAGCAGCACCAGAATCAACAGGGACTCGGCGATCAAGGTCCGACGAATGTCTAGCTTCAGCGTCTGAAAAAACAGAGGGCTGACATAAAATCGGGCAATGCCCAGCAATTCATCGGTTAAGGGGGCATAAAGTGGGACTTCGACTCGAAAATAGTCTTGGCGATCCATGTGTCCGCGTTCCAAATCCAACGTTCCCTTGGCGGCGGGTATAACTTCGTAGTCCAACTCCAGCGTCAGCCCAACGACAAGAGGCTGACCAGTGGCCGGATCGGTGGCGAGCAGAATTTTATCCATTGCCGTGATCACCTCATTGATGGAAATCGTATCGCCGCGTGGTTGCAATACTTCCGCCAGGAGAACCGCCTGCGCCTGGGCCAGCAGTTTGGCGTTGGCATCCGCCGCCAGAAATAAGCGGGGTTGCAGCAAGACGAACCAATAAACCGCCGTTACGCCCGCCACCGCCACCACCAGCAGCATGAATGATAGCGTGAGTTGAAAAACGATCCGGTCAGTCTGCCGCCTGGCGTGATGACTGGTGTCTTTAGTCATACATCTTGGCTACTTTGAGCAGGAGATGGTTCAGCCGGACACCGGACTGCTTCAGAGTAGTCCCGTTGATATAGGGCATAACCCGCACCTCGATGGCTAAACCGGCCAAGGCTCCCTTTTCCACCTGCCCCGCGAACGGCGAAAATACGATTCGCTGGTGATCGATACCGTACCGAATGACCGCCTCCAAAACGGGGTCCGGCAGCGGCTGCACCAGATAAATGGCTGCCGGCGCCTGCCGCCACAATTCCTGGAGACGGGCACCATCGGCGAGGGTGATCTGGATAGGATAATTTCTGATTTTACCTTGCTCGCTACCGTGCCCCGATGCTTGCAGCGCCGTGGCGAATTTCTCGGCCTGTGTCCGATCATCCCGATAGATCAAGGCCAATTCCAGCCGGCCCTCGGCATTCACTTTCTCTGCCAAATCCCGATCCGCCGCCAATAGAGTGCGAAACAGGCGCAGCCCGATCTGAACCCGTTGTTCCTGTGGGCCGCCCAACGCTCCATGCAAAACGCTTAGGATGCCTAGCAGGATTCCCAGTAACAGGGTGAAATGTTTCTTCGGCCGGGAGTAATCGGACATTGCCTAATGATTACCCCGACCATTCCATGTGGGCAGCGTTAAAAATCATACGAAATCTGTCCCCAGACCAGACTGTCGGGAAAGTCAGTCACCTGGACGTTAGTTGGCAGGCTGATCAGGGAACGCTGATCAGCCTGTAGTAAATTGCGTACTCCCAGTCGCAGCGTCAGACCTTTGGTCCAGATATTGAACAGGCTCAGGGTGACGGCGACCCGATGTTCTGCTGTGGAATTCACGCTCTCGGCATGGCGCTCGCCTATATAGTTCCAATAGGCGGTGAGCAGCATTCGGTCGGTGGGCCGATAGAACAGGGCTAGATTTCCCAGCCAATCGGTGGTGCCGGGATCTTGGTCATTGGTTGCTTCGTTGCGGGACGGTACGCGGCCGTCGCGGCTGTCACTGTAAGAGAGATTGAACCAGGACTTCAATTGAGGGGACCACTGTTGTTCCCACTCCAATTCCACGCCCGCCGTCCGCGACGAACCGACGTTGTCAAAATCGAAACTCGGCGCTCCCAGAGGGCTGATATGGTCTTCCAACTGGGAGTTAAACAGGGTCAGGCGCAGCACCCGGTCGGTCACACGGTTGATGTAGCTGAGTTCGGTGGTCGCCACGGTCTCCGGTTTTAGATCAATCTGGGTATTGTTTGGAAACAACTCCCAAAACGTCGGCGCCCGATAGCCTTCGGAATATTGGGCTTTCAGGATATGAGTGTCCGAGAGTCGCCACACGGCGGCCAAGCGAGGGGTGAAGAGATTCAGATCAAGATCGTCGCGGTGATCGAAACGCAGACCGACGGTGACTGACAGCCGGTTAGAGACTTCGTACTGATCCTGCAGGCTGATACCGTAGTAATGCCAGTTCACATCGCTCTGATTCACCGCTGAGGGCTGGGGATTATTGGAGGGGCGGCCGGGCGGCGCTTTAAAAGCTTCCTCGATACGAGTGCCTGTATACGAGAA
>JBATDL010000018.1:0-6790 GCA_049663445.1 Candidatus Competibacter sp. | reverse complement strand
ACCCTGTTCAATGCCCTGACGCAGGCGGGTGTCTATGTGGCGGATCAGTTGTTCGCTACTCTGGATCCGACGCTGCGACGGCTGGATCTGCCGGGCGCCGAACCGGTCGTGTTGGCCGATACCGTAGGTTTCGTTAGCCGTCTGCCGCACGAGTTGGTGGCGGCTTTCCGCTCGACCCTGCGGGAGACCTGTGAAGCCAGCCTGCTGCTGCATGTGATCGATGTCGGTCATCCGGATCGAGACGGCATCATTACCCAGGTAGACGCTGTGCTGGCGGAGATCGGTGCGGCGGAAGTGCCCTGCTTGCAGGTGTTCAACAAGATCGATCTGATGGGTGAGCCGCCCCGGTTGGAGCGGGATGCCGAAGGACAGCCACGAGCCGTCTGGCTGTCGGCGGCGTCCGGCACGGGAACCGATCTGCTGGTCGCGGCGCTAGCCGAGCGGCTGCGGGGCGAGACCGTGCATGGCTGGTTGTGTCTACCCCCGGCGGCTGCCCGGTTGCGAGCCCGCTTGTTCAATCTGGACGCAGTGGTAGGTGAACGGATCGGACCGGAGGGAGAGTGGTTGATCGAGGTGCGCACGTCGCGTGGCAATATGGATCTACTCCGCCGCCGGGACGGCTTGCAAGCGGAATGGGTGCGTTCGGGTCTGGCAACCCCGGCGGTGTGAAAAGTATCGGAGATAACGAATTTTGAGGTACGACATGGCCTGGAATGAACCGGGAGGCGGCAACCGCGATCCCTGGAGTGGGGGCGGCCGCGATCAGGGTCCGCCCGATCTGGATGAGGTGATCCGCAAGCTATCGGATAAGTTTGGCGCCCTGCTGGGTGGTCGGCGCGGTGGCGGCGGTGGCGGCGGTGGCGGCGGGAGTGGCTCTTCTTCGGGCTCCGGATTTGCCGGGATCGGCCTGGTGGTCGGGCTGATCGCGCTGATTGGCTGGCTGATCGCCAGTATCTACATCGTCAACGAAGGTGAACGCGGCGTAGTGCTGCGTTTTGGGCGTTATCTGGAAACCACGCTGCCGGGTCCGCATCTGCGTCTGTTCCCTATCGAGCGGGTAGAGATTGTCAATGTCGAACAGCGGCGCTTTCGGGAAATTGGCTATCGCTCTGGTGGTGACGGCGGTGGCCGGCAACCGGCGATCCGCTCAGTGCCGAAGGAGGCGTTGATGCTGACTCAGGATGAGAACATCGTGGATGTGCGGCTAGCGGTGCAATACCAGATCAAGGATCCTCGTGCCTATCTGTTCCATGTGATTGATCCTGAAAGCGTACTGGTTCAGGTGGTGGAAAGCGCCGCACGGGAAACCATCGGCAAAAGCACCATGGATTTTGTTCTGACCGAGGGCCGCAGCGATATCGTTGCCGATATCAAGACCTTAAGCCAGCGCATCCTGGACAGTTATGGCCCGGACCAGCCGGCAGGAGTTCCGCCTGCGGCAGGCAAGACAGCGGCGCCGGCGGGCGTGGATGAAGGTCAGAACGGCGCCGGTTTGCAAATCGTGACCGTGGTGCTGCAGGACGCCCAGCCGCCGGAAGAAGTGCAGGATGCCTTCGCCGATGCGATCAAGGCGCGCGAGGACGAACAGCGGCTCAAGAACGAAGCCGAGGCCTACGCTAATGAAGTCATCCCGAGGGCGCGCGGTCAGGCGGCTCGGCGGCTGCAGGAAGCTTCGGCCTACAAAGAACAGGTCGTTGCCCAGGCCCAGGGCGAGGCTAGCCGCTTTGAGCAATTGCTGTCGGCTTATCAAAAGGCACCGGAAGTCACCCGCGAGCGCTTGTATCTGGAAACGCTGGAGGCGGTGCTGTCGCAGGCGAGCAAGGTGTTGGTGGATATCAAGGGCACCAATAATTTGCTGTACTTGCCGCTGGACCGCTTGCTCAACCCCGCAGAGAAATCGAATACGGCCGGCGTCACGGGAAATTCCCTGTCGGAGGCGTTGCCCGCCTCCTCGTCGACATCGATCGACGGTAGCGCAGCGGCCACGCGCCTGCGCGATCTCAACCGCGGTCGGGAGGTGCGCTGATGGCTCTATCGCAATTGCCGGTATCCCGGAACGTACTGCTGGGCGCAGTCGCCGCCGTCGTGACCTTGCTGTCGCTGTCGCTGTTTACGGTGGATGCAACCCAGACCGCGCTCCGCTTTCAACTGGGTGAAATGGTCGAGGCGGACTACCAGCCGGGCCTGCACTGGAAGTGGCCGTTGATCAACAACGTCCGCAAGTTTGACCGGCGCTTGCAGACCCTGGACACCGAGCCGGAGCGGTTTCTGACCGCCGAGAAGAAGAACGTCATCGTCGATTCTTTCGCTATGTGGCGGATCCAGGATGTGCGGCGGTTTTACACGGCGGTGGGTGGCGATCCGGCTCAGGCCAACGTGCGGCTGGACCAGATCGTCAAGGATGGCCTGCGCAGCGAGTTTAGCAAGCGCACCATTCAAGAGGTGGTGTCGGGCGAACGCGAGCAGATCATGGAAACCCTGAGCCGCCTGCTCAGGGAGCAGGCCACACAGTTGGGGATCGCCGCCGTGGACGTGCGGATCAAGCGGATCGACCTGCCGCCGGATGTCAGCAGTTCGGTGTTCAGCCGCATGAAGGCCGAGCGGTTACGGGTGGCCAAGGATTTCCGCTCGCGCGGCGCCGAGGCCGCCGAACGCATCCGCGCCGACGCCGATCGCCAAAGTACGGTGATCCTGGCCGAAGCCTACCGTGACGCGGAACGGCAGCGCGGCGAAGGCGATGCCCAGGCCACCGATATCTACGCTCAAGCTTACGGCAAGGACCAGGACTTTTACGGTTTCTCGCGCAGCCTGACGGCCTATCGACAAAGCTTCAGTGACAAGGGTGACGTTCTGGTACTGCAACCGGAAGATTTTCAATTCTTTCGTTATTTCAATAAGCTGCGATGACGGGAAGCGATGGATGGGCCGACAACGGAGTCGCGTTCCTCGACGGACGCCGCCATGTGGAATGAACTGCTGGCGGCGTTCGGCTTGATGCTGGTGCTGGAAGGCATCCTGCCGTTCCTTAGCCCAAGCCGCTTGCGCCAGACGCTGTTGCAGATGGCAAAGCTGGAGGATCGCACGCTGCGCCTGGTCGGCTTGGCCAGCATGTTGCTGGGGTTGTTGGCGCTGTATGTATTCCGCTGAGGCTACCCGATCCATCCTCCCCGCTTTTTCCGAATCCCACGACTTCCTCCCACCATGACTGCTGAAGATCGCTGGCTTTTGCCCGAAGGTATCGAAGAAATTCTGCCCCCCGCCGCTGGCCGGATGGAGCGGCTGCGCCGCGAGTTGCTCGATCTGTACGAGAGCTGGGGTTACGAACTGGTCATTCCCCCGCTGATCGAGTTTCTGGAGTCGTTGCTGACCGGCACCGGTAACGATCTGGAACTGCAAACATTCAAACTGACCGATCAGTTGAGCGGGCGGATGATGGGAGTGCGGGCCGATATGACGCCGCAGGTGGCCCGGATCGACGCTCATCTGCTCAAGCGCGCCGGGCCTGTCCGGCTGTGCTATATGGGCACGGTACTACGCACCCGCGCCGATGGCTTTGGCGGTTCACGCAGCCCGTATCAGACCGGTGTGGAGCTGTACGGCCATCACGGCCATGAAAGCGATCTGGAAGTATTGATGCTGATGCTGGAAACCCTGCAAGCAGCAGGTATCGGCACGGTGCATCTGGACTTGGGGCATGTGGCGGTGTTCCGCGCGCGGATCCGTCAGGCCGGGCTGGACCGGGAGCGTGAAGGGCTTCTGTTCGAGGCGTTGCAGCGCAAAGCCTTGCCGGAGATACGCCAGCAACTGACCGCTTGGGCGCTGCCGGCGCCGTGCGAACAGGCACTGCTGGCGCTGGCTGAGCTGAACGGAGGACCGGAAGTACTGGACGAAGCGGACTTACGCTTGGCGATGGCCAGCGAGGATGTGCGCGATGCGCTGGCGACGTTGCGGCGGCTGGTGGCGGCGCTGCGGCGGCGCTGGCCGGAATTGCCGGTTCACATCGATCTGGCCGAACTGCGAGGATATCACTATCACACCGGCGTACTGTTCGCGGCCTACGTGCCGGGACAGGGGCAAGCGGTGGCGCAGGGCGGGCGCTACGACGAGATCGGCCAGGTGTTCGGCCGGACCCGCCCGGCGACCGGCTTTAGCACCGACTTGGCGACGCTGCTGTTGTTGGCTCCGGCGATGGAGGTCACCGCCAATGGCATTTACGCCCCGCCGGTTGGGAATGCGGCGCTGGAGCGGCGGGTAGTGGCGTTGCGAAGCCGGGGAGAACGGGTGATTCGCACCTTGCCGGGCGCGGCGGTAGCTCCCGAAACTCTGGGTTGTGATCGGCTGCTGGTCCAGCGGGATGGGGAATGGGATGTGGTTCCCTTGCCGGCGCTCTCCGCCACGAATGAATAGCCTTTTATCAGGAAACATCGGGATGCTGACATGGGCAAAAATGTAGTTATTATCGGCGCGCAGTGGGGCGACGAAGGCAAGGGAAAGGTCGTTGATCTACTCACCGAAAGCGCGGCGGCGGTGGTGCGATTTCAGGGTGGGCACAATGCCGGACACACGCTGGTTATCAATGGTCGCAAAACCGTGCTGCATCTGATCCCCTCCGGCATCCTGCGCGGAGGAGTGCACTGTCTGATCGGTAACGGTGTGGTGCTGTCGCCGACGGCGCTGCTGGTCGAGATCGACCGGGTGGAGGCACAGGGGATCGCGGTGGTGGACCGGTTGCGGATCAGCGAAGCCTGTCCGCTGATCCTGCCCTATCACATCGCTTTGGATCAGGCGCGGGAAAAGGCGCGCGGCGAACGGGCGATCGGCACCACCGGCCGTGGTATCGGGCCGGCCTACGAGGACAAGGTGTCGCGGCGGGCGGTGCGTTTGGGCGATCTGTTCCAGCGCGAGCGCTTCGCCGCCAAGCTCGGCGAGGTGTTGGATTTCCATAATTTCGTGCTACAGCGTTATTTTCAGGCCGAGCCGGTCGATTTCCAGCAGGTGTTGGAAGAGACACTGGCCATGGCCGAACGGCTACAACCGCTGGTGGCCGATGTCACCGACCTGCTGGACGCACACCGCCGGCACGGCGACAACGTGCTGTTCGAGGGCGCGCAGGGTGCGCTGCTGGATATCGACCACGGCACTTATCCCTATGTGACCTCGTCCAATACCACTGCCGGCGGCGCAGCCACCGGCACCGGGCTGGGGCCGCGCTATCTGGATTACGTGCTGGGGATCACCAAGGCTTACGCGACACGGGTCGGTGGTGGGCCGTTTCCGACCGAACTGTTTGATGAAACCGGTGAGTATCTGGCCGACCGGGGGCACGAGTTCGGCTCGACCACCGGTCGGCGGCGGCGCTGCGGCTGGTTCGATGCCGTGGCGTTGCGCCGTTCGATCCTGAACAACAGCATGTCGGGTCTATGTGTGACCAAACTGGACGTGCTGGACGGGTTGGACGGCATTCGGATGTGCGTGGGCTATCGGTGCGGGCTGGAGCGGCTGGACCATGCCCCTCTGGGCGCCGAGGCGCTGGCGGCCTGCGAGCCGATCTACGAGGAGATGCCGGGCTGGCGGGATTCGACCTTCGGGGTGCGACGGTACGAGGATCTGCCGGCCGCCGCCCGGGCCTATCTACGGCGCGTCGAGGAATTGACCGATACCCCGATCGACATCATTTCCACTGGCCCGGATCGGGCGGATACCATCGTGCTGCGGGATCCGTTTGCGGAGTGAGGAGTGGGAAAACAAAAGGCCCGGTTGTTGACCGGGCCTTTTTCAATCTGGTGCCGAAGAGAGGACTTGAACCTCCACTGGGTTACCCCAACTAAGACCTGAACCTAGCGCGTCTACCAGTTCCGCCACTTCGGCTTGATCGCCGCGCCAGTTACGGTAGCGACGGGAGCGCACTATACGGATTGCTTTCCGGCCTGTCAATCGTTTCCGATTCATATTCTTAACCATTTTGAAGTGTTCTCATGACTCATAAAAAACACAGTTCCTGGCGACAGATGGACCCTTTTCTGGCCCGGGAGCAGGAGAAGTATGGCCGCCCCTCTCCCAGCCGCGAATTCATTTTGCAGTATCTGGAAGAGCGGGGGATGCTGCTGACCTTGGAGGCCTTATGCACCGAATGGGGGATAGACGATGACTGGGAAGTCGAAGCTCTGTCCCGTCGGTTGCGGGCAATGGAGCGGGACGGGCAACTGATCCGTAATCGCCGCGAAGGCTACGGACTGGTCGCCAAGATGAACCTGGTGACCGGACGGGTGATCGGTCATGCCGAAGGCCACGGTTTCCTGATACCCGACGAAGGCGGCGACAGCCTGTTTCTCTCCCCCCGACAGATGCGCAAGCTGCTGCACGGCGATCGGGCGGTAGTGCGGGTGATCGGTTTGGATTATCGAGGCCGGCGCGAGGGTGCGGTGGTCGAGGTGCTGGAGCGTAACACCGAGACCGTGGTCGGGCGGTTCTGCGAGGAACGCGGTGCCTGCTTCGTGATCCCCGACAACAAGCGCATCAACCAGGACATCATCGTACCCCCCGATGGCCGCAGCGCAGCCCAGGCCGGTCAGATTGTCATCGTCGAGCTGATCGAGCAGCCCAGTGGGCGAACCCGGCCGTTGGGTCGGATCAAGGAGGTGCTGGGCGAGCACATGGCGCCGGGGATGGAAATACGGATCGCCATCGCCAGCCACGGCATCCCGGTGGAATGGCCGGAGACGGCGCTGGCCGAAGCGCGCGATTTTGGCGAGGCGGTGCCGGAAGCGGCCAAGCAAGGCCGCTGGGATTT
>JBATDL010000017.1:0-2301 GCA_049663445.1 Candidatus Competibacter sp. | reverse complement strand
GGTTCAGGCAGCGGCCTGGCTGGAAGGCTTCCTGCACGGCAGCGGGCTGTTATTACTGCATAACGAGGCGCTGTGGGGGATTCTGGACGCTTGGGTGAGCGGCCTGTCCGGCGAAGCGTTCACGCCCTTGTTGCCGCTGTTGCGCCGCACCTTCGCCCACTTCCCCGCGCCCGAACGGCGACAGCTCGGTGAGCGGGTCAGGCGCGGTGGGGTGGCGCGGACCGCCATCGCATCCGAAGCCGAGGTGGATGTGGCGCGGGCGGATCGGGTGCTGCCGGTGGCGGCGCGGTTGTTGGGGATCGCCTGAACGAACGGATCGGGCGCGCTATTCATGTGCGCACGGGTGGCTTCAACGGAAACAGGCACCGTCATCGTCTACATTTGTCAGCACAAGCAAACCACTACCCAAACAACCCTGCGGGGCGTGCGGCAACGATGAACGGCGAGCTAACCTGTTTCAAGGCGTATGACATTCGCGGGCGGATTCCCGACGAGTTGAACGAAGATCTGGCCTATCGCATCGGTCGTGCCTATGCCATTTTTCTCCAGCCGCGCCGGGTGGCGATCGGTCACGACGTGCGGCTGACCAGCTCGGCGCTGAGCGCGGCGGTAGCCAGAGGCTTGCTGGATGGCGGCGTGGAGGTCTGGGACATCGGGCTGTGCGGCACCGAAGAAATCTATTTCACGGCTTTTCATTACCGACTCGACGGCGGGATCATGATTACCGCCAGCCATAATCCGATGGATTACAACGGCATGAAGCTGGTGCACGAGCAGGCTAGGCCGATCAGCGGCGACAGCGGGTTGTTCGCCATCCGCGATTTGGCCGCCGATGACGAATTCACGGTCGCCAACCGCTGCGGCCATCGGCTGCGGCGCGAGGATAAAAGCGCCTATATTCACCACCTGCTGGGCTATATCGAAGGCGCCGCGCTCCAACCGCTGAAGATCGTGGTCAACGCCGGCAACGGCGGCGCCGGTTCGATCATTGATGCGCTGGAGCCGCATTTACCGTTCCAATTCGTCAAAATCCACCACGAGCCGGATGGCACCTTCCCCCACGGTATTCCCAATCCGTTGCTGCCGGAATGCCGGAACGCCACGGCACAGGCGGTGCGCGAGCATCGGGCCGATCTGGGCCTGGCCTGGGACGGCGACTTCGACCGTTGTTTCTTCTTCGATGAAACCGGCCGCTTCATCGAGGGTTATTATCTGGTCGGGCTGCTGGCGGAAACTTTGTTGATCCAGCACCCCGGCGCCAGGATCATCCACGATCCCCGGTTGACCTGGAATACACTGGATGTGGTTTACTCGGCCGGCGGCGTGCCGGTGCAGAACAAAACCGGCCATGCCTTCATGAAGGAGCGGATGCGGCTGGAAGACGCGCTGTACGGCGGCGAAATGAGCGCCCATCACTACTTCCGCGCCTTCGCCTACTGCGACAGCGGCATGATCCCGTGGCTGCTGGTCGCCGAACGACTCTGTCGTTCCGGCCAGCCGCTGTCGGCGCTGGTGAACCAGCGTATGCAGTCCTTCCCGTGCAGTGGCGAGATCAACTTCCGGGTAGACGACGCCCCATCTACGATCCGGAAAATCCTGGCCGCCTACGCTCCCCTGAAGCCAGCCTTGGACGAAACCGACGGGGTCAGCGTCGAGTTCGCCGACTGGCGGTTTAACCTGCGTTGCTCCAATACCGAACCGCTGTTGCGTCTGAACGTGGAAACGCGCGGCGACCCGGAGTTGCTCAACCGTCGCGTCGCCGAACTGCAAAACCTGATCGGAGCGTGATCGCAAGACCGCAACGGCGGACGAGCGTTAGCGAAAATCTGCCAGATCGATCCCTTGGATCAAGCCTTATCCCGGAGCTTCAGGGTTCGGGCCGATTTCCCGCGACTATATTTATAACCAATCATTATTTGAATATCGGTTCTTTCCTGCCAGAAAATATAAAAAACCCTTAGCCAGTACCCTCATCATTCCACCCGAAGCGAACACCATGATTCATCTGATCGAGCCTTACGGAGGCGTCCTCAAGGAACTTTATCTCAGCGTCGAAGACGCCGCTCCATTCAAAGCCGAGGCCCAGGGCTATCCGTTCTGGGATCTGACGCCGCGCCAGCTTTGTGATCTGGAACTCTTGTTGAACGGCGGCTTCTCCCCGCTGGGCGGCTTTCTGAATCGAGCCGATTACGATCGGGTGGTCGAGGACATGCGGCTGGCCGACGGCACCTTGTGGCCAATGCCGATCACCCTCGACGTGTCCGAGGAGTTTGCCGGTCAACTCAGCGGTGGTGGCCGGAT
>JBATDL010000016.1:0-17415 GCA_049663445.1 Candidatus Competibacter sp. | reverse complement strand
TTGTTCATTGCGGTCGCACTGGCACTGGGCTTGGCCGTGATTTTGATCGGCAGTGCGGCGTTTGAAGCACACAATCCATTGGTGGGAAACCCGTTCTTTCGCACTTACCTGCTGCTGGTTTGTTTCTTTTTCTACGGTGGGTTTTGGGTCCACGGCGGCCAGACCCTGGGGATGCGCGCCTGGCGGGTGCGGGTGCGGCAGCGCGACGGCCGAGGCATCGGCTGGTGGCAGGCCCTGCTGCGGTTTCTCGTCGCCAGTCTGTGGCTAGTGCCGGTGCTTTACCTGCACCAAGTCTTCAAGCTCGGCATCGGTCTTAGCCTGGGCGCCGGTTTCGCGTGCCTGCTGCTGCTGTTGGTGCTGCGGTTGCCGGATCGTTTTTCGGAAACGGAACTGGTGGTGCTGCCCAAAGGCGGCAACGGCTAACGCAGCCGGCGCAACGCGTAAAACCCGGTGCCCAGAAACAGCAGCGACGGCAGCGCGGCCCCCACCAGTGGCGGGTAGCCGTACAGTAGCACCACGTTGCCGAGCAGATAATTGATCAGGAAGAACGCCAGCCCAATCAGCAACCCGATCAGCAAGCGCTGGCCGACGCCGACCGATCGCTGCGGGCCAAACACGAACGGCATGGCGATCACCAGCATTGCCAGATAAGCCAGCGGCGCCAGCAGCTTGCGCCATAAGGCCAGCCGATAGCTTTGGGCGTCCAGCCCATTGTTTTCCAGATAGTCCACATAAATCCGCAAGTCGCGGATCGATAATTGGTTGGGGTTGGCGGCCAGCACTTCCAGAATCTGCGGGCTGATGGCCGAAATCACCGCCAGACTGGGTAATTGCTCGGTTAGCACCTTGTCGTCGTTGAAGACGCTGCGGCTCACGCCTTCCAGCATCCAGCGGCCGGCTTGATAGCGCGCGCCCTGGGCATGGGTGATGGTTTCGAGCCGGGCCTTGGGGCTAACTTTGAAAATATTGATGTCCGCCAGCCGAACGCCTGGAAGCACGCCTTGAACGTGAATGAAATAATCGCCGTCGCGTGCCCAGAAACCGCGACCGCCGCGAATCGCCAGATTTTCACCCTTGATGACGGCGCGCTGTTCGCGGGCGAACTGCTCCAGAGGAGGAGCGGCGAACTCGCCCATCAGCAGCGCCGCCAGGCTCAACAGCAGTCCGGTCTGCAGGACGGAGCGGGTCAGTCGGGCCAGCGACAGCCCCGCAGCCCGCATCACGATCAGCTCGCTGCCGCCGGCCAGCGCGCCCATACCCAGCAGGCCACCCACCAGCAGCGCCATGGGGAACAGTTCGTACAGCCGCTGGGGCTGGACCAGTAGCAAGTAGCGGAGCGCCGCCACGAAGTTGTAACCACCGATGCCGACATCTTCCAGCTCCGCCAGCAGGCTCAAAAAGAATTCCAGCAGCAGCAGCGCCAGCAGCGCGACTAGGGTCGCCGTGGCGACGGTACGAAAGATATAGCGATCCAGCAGTTTCATACAGCGCTCCGGCGCAAGGCACGCCGCAGCAGGTGGATGCCGTGGCTGGCAGTGTAATAGTGAAGCAACAGTCCGGCGCCGAACAGCAGGAACAGGCCATGCACCCACCACAGGCCGACGGGACCCCCGACGATACCGTGGCTAAGCCAGGACTCGCCGACTCCAATCAGGTTAAAATTGATGGCGTAGATCAGCAGGGCCGCGACGATCCGGCCGTAGCGGCCCCCGCGTGGTCGGGTACGAGCCAGCAGCGGCGCCCACAGTGCGATGACCAGCACCTGAAATGGGTAGTTGAGCCGCATGTGTAGTTCGGCAACCCGAATGGGTTCGCTCGAACCCAGTAATTTTCGGGTGGGCAGCGTTTCCCGGTGTTTCCAGGCTTGTTGGGGCGCGCTGGTATCGACCCGTACCGCTGCCTGCTCGAAGCTGAGGATTTCGTAATCGCTGCGGCCGGGCGTGCCCCGATAGCGGTAACCGTGCTCCAGCACAATGTGGCGCAGGTTGTTCGCGTCGGTTTCCTGCCGTCCCCGCTCGCCGGTGGTAATGCTAATGTCGCCGTTGGGTTCGCGGCTCTGAATAAAGACGTTGCGCAGCTCCCGTTCGTCCAGGGCGCCGATGTAAACCACATGCCGGCCCTCCAGCACCTCGCGGAAGGTGCCCGGCGCGAACATGGAAATTTCGGCTTCCTTGCGGGCCTTGGCCAGCAGCTCGAACTGGAGCTCCATGGTCGCCGGCGACAGAAATAGCGAAAGCCCGGCGGTGAGCAGGGCCAACGGCGCCGCCAGCAGGAAGACCGCGCGGTACACCGACAGCGGGCCGTAACCGCAAGCAGCCAGCGCGGCCATTTCATGATCGCGGTACAGCCGGCCCAGGGCGAGCATGATGCCCAGCAGAAACGCCAGCGGGATGAGCAGGATCAAAATTTCGACCGTTTGCAGTCCCAGCAGGAGAAAAATGGAATCGCGCGCCAGCAGGCCGCTGGCGGCTTTGCTCAGGTAGTTGGCAAGCCGGTGGCTGAGGACCATCGCCAGCAGCACCAGTGCGGTCGCCAGCAGGGTTAGGCCAATCTCCCGTATCAGGTAACGGTCAATGGTGGAAGGCACGTTTGAGGGCGCTCCGCTGCGGATCTGGCTGTGAGGCGTGGTGATTTCCGGCTAAACTCAACGCATTCAAGATGCTGTATCGCCCTTCATTCGGCGGTTCGGTAAAGCGCCACCGAAGCGGTGGTGTATTTGACCAACCTTGCGGTCAAGGGCCGTGATCTCAACTGGAAAATCCGCCAAGCGGTTGAAGCGGTCGAGGAATCACAATACCGGTTCGACCTCCTCAAAAGCAAAAAGGACGCCCCGCGCCGATCCTTGCGCAAGATTATACTCAGCGTGCCCGGCCGGCGGGAACTACCGGGCGGGCGGCGCCACTGTTGACCCAGTATTTGCTGGACCGGGTCGCCGAGTCCCAGCGGAAAGATGGGCGTGTCGTGCATTGATTTTGACATTTTTTGTACACTTCGAAGATTCGGTCAGACGGGCATCGTTGCTGACGGATCCCACACTTTCTCTCCTCGACAGGTCATCCACTCATGAATCCACAACCTTTGCGGGTTGGCGTCGGCGGCCCGGTCGGCTCCGGCAAGACCGCCCTGGTCGAAGCGCTGTGCAAGGCGCTGCGCGGTCGCTATCAAATCGCGGTGGTCACCAACGATATTTACACCTACGAAGACGCCCAGTTCCTCACGCGTGCCCAAGCGCTGGAACCGGAACGGATCGTCGGGGTGGAAACCGGCGGTTGCCCGCATACCGCGATTCGTGAGGACGCCTCGATGAATCTGGCAGCGGTGGCGCAGTTGTGCGAGCGTTTTCCCGATCTGGATCTGGTGCTGGTCGAATCCGGCGGCGACAATTTGAGTGCCACCTTCAGCCCGGAATTGTCGGATCTCACGATCTATGTGATCGATGTGGCGGCCGGCGACAAAATCCCGCGCAAGGGCGGACCCGGCATTACCCGCTCTGACCTGCTGGTGATCAATAAGATCGATCTTGCGCCCCATGTTGGTGCGTCGCTGGCGGTCATGGAGCGCGATGCGGGAAAAATGCGCGGCGATAAGCCGTTTGTCTTTACCAATCTCAAAACCCGGCAGGGGCTGGAGCGGGTGATTAACTTCATCGTTGAGCGGGGGATGCTCGGCGCGGAACGCGGCCAGGCAGCTTGATCCACTGATCGTATTCCAGCGGGCGCCCGCGCCGATTTTTGGAACGGGCTGACGGGCGGCGCTTTGGCTTTTTGGGTGGCATCGTCCGGTTGCTATTGTGCCCTGCTATTCCTCACGCTTTTCCCGTGGCCATACACCCATTCCATTCACCGAATGCACTTGTTTGAAACTCGAATTTTACCCTTACACTCGCTTTTGCCCCGCTTTGCCGCAACGGCGCTTCGCCTCGCACCATTACAAGGCGCATCCGTTTCGCCCGCAACGTACAGCCCAAATCAATCGATTGAATATCATTGATATTATCGTTTGGCACGGCGTTTGATGAAGCACCCTCTGGGTTCGCATCCGGGCGGACCGATCAATCACCACATCGAGGGCTGCGCATGATAAAGACAATGCCGAAGTTATCCCATTGGTTGCTGGCCGGCGCGTTGGCGCTGGGCACCACGCTGGCCCACGCCGCCGATACCATCAAGGTCGGGGTATTGCACTCGCTGTCGGGGACGATGGCGATCAGCGAAACCACGCTTAAGGACACCGTGCTAATGCTGATCGATCAGCAGAACAAGAAGGGTGGCCTGCTCGGCAAGAAGCTGGAAGCGGTGGTGGTCGATCCGGCCTCGAACTGGCCGCTGTTCGCCGAGAAGGCGCGCGAGCTGCTGCAAAAGGATAAGGTGGCGGTGGTGTTCGGCTGCTGGACCTCGGTATCGCGCAAGTCGGTGCTACCGGTGTTCGAGGAACTGAACGGCATCCTGTTCTATCCCGTGCAGTATGAAGGCGAAGAATCGTCGCGCAACGTGTTCTACACCGGCGCCGCTCCCAACCAACAGGCCATCCCGGCGGTGGACTATCTGATGAAGGATCTGGGCGTGGAGCGCTGGGTGCTGGCCGGTACCGACTATGTCTACCCGCGCACCACCAACAAGATTCTGGAAGCCTACCTCAAGGCCAAGGGCGTCAAGGAAGAAGACATCATGATCAACTACACGCCGTTCGGCCATTCCGACTGGCAGTCCATCGTCGCCGACATCAAGAAATTCGGCTCCGCCGGCAAGAAGACCGCCGTGGTTTCCACCATCAACGGTGACGCCAACGTGCCGTTCTACAAGGAACTGGGCAACCAAGGCATCTCCGCCACCGACATTCCGGTGGTCGCCTTCTCGGTCGGCGAGGAAGAATTGTCCGGTATCGACACCAAGCCGCTGGTGGGCCATCTCGCTGCTTGGAACTACTTTATGAGCATCAAGGATAAGGCCAACGATGCCTTCATCAAACAGTGGCACACCTTCATCAAGGACAAGAAGCGCGTCACCAACGACCCGATGGAAGCCACCTATATCGGTTTCAACATGTGGGTGAAGGCGGTGGAAAAGGCCAAGAGCACCGATCCCGACAAGGTGATCGACACCATGGTCGGCATCGAGTATCCCAATCTGACCGGCGGCGTGGCCAAGATGCTGCCCAACCATCACCTGACCAAGCCGGTATTCATTGGCGAGATCCAGGCCGATGGTCAGTTCGACGTGGTGTGGAAGACCAAGGGTCTAGTGCCGGGCGACGCCTGGTCCGACTACCTGCCGGGTAGCAAGGACATCACCGCCGACTGGGCCGATCCCAAGATCAAGTGCGGCAATTACAACACCGTCACCAAGAAGTGCTCGGGCCAGAATTACAAGTAATCCCTCGTGTCCCCTCTTGCTGATCTTCACGAATGATCGGGTGGCACCGACTCAATCACTCCGGCGTCATGCACTCCCTGCCTTGGCCAAGGCGGGTAAAAGCCACCCGATTCATTTCCGCAAGTTCATCAAGGGGGGATTTTTCTCTCACTCCTCCGATGAGAAACGCCCCTTATGGTATCCCGCACGTCGTTTCGCGCCGGGCTGACCGGTCTTGCCCTGCTGTTGTTGACGCTCTTCGCGGCATCATCCGTCCGCGCCGCCGATGACGATGCGCTGCGGACTATCTTGACGCAACTCCGCGAAGCCGATTTCACCGAAAAGGCGACGTTGATTGAAACGCTGGTGGATATGGACCATCCTCGGATCGCCGCAATCCTCAGTGCATTGCCCGAAAGCCGCCTGTACTACCAGGAAGAAGGCGACCGGATGGTGATCGGTCTGGGCGACGATGCCGAGATTGCCATCGAGGATGCCATCACCGGTGAAGCCTTGGGGCAAGTCGTCAAGCGCGACCTGGATCGCATCCGGGTCAACAATCGCCTGCGCAGCCTGATCGAAGACCGTTTGGCCAGCCTGGGCTTGTCCAGCGCCGATCCGCAACAGCGTCGGGCAGCGGTCGAAGCTTTCCTGCGCAATCCCAAACCGGAAGGCGCGGCTCGGCTGAAGGCGCGGTTGGAGGTGGAACCTGACAAGAAAATCCAGGAATTATTGACGGCGGCGTTGGCGCTGGTCGATCTGGCGAGTCCCGACGCCGCCGTGCGCGCAAAAGCCGCCAAGGCGCTGGGCGGCTGGACGCAAACGGAGATGCGCGGCCCATTGCTACGGGTTGCCGCCGAAGACAGCGACGCCACGGTGCGTGAGGCCGCCAAGGCCGCGCTGACCAAAACCGAATTCCGTCTGCAAATGCTGGGTTGGGCGGAAACCCTGTTCTTCGGCCTGTCGCTGGGTTCGGTGCTGATTCTGGCGGCCATCGGTTTGGCCGTCACCTTCGGGGTGATGGGCGTGATCAACATGGCGCACGGCGAATTGATGATGCTCGGCGCTTACACGACTTGGTTGACGCAGCAGTATCTGCCGGTCAACTGGTCGCTGCCGGTGGCCGTGCCGCTGGCCTTTCTCGTGGCCGCGCTGGTCGGCATCGCCATCGAGCGCAGCGTGATCCGCTTTCTCTACGGCCGACCGCTGGAAACCCTGCTGGCCACCTTCGGCATCAGCCTGATCCTGCAACAGGCGGTGCGTTCGATCTTCTCCCCACTCAACCGCTCGGTGGCGACCCCGGACTGGATGAGTGGCACGATCCTGCTCGGCCCACTGGAGGTCACGCTCAATCGCTTGGTGATTATCGGCTTCTGCATCGCGGTGTTCGCCCTGCTGTGGCTGGCCCTGCAACGTACCCGGCTGGGCTTGGAGGTACGCGCGGTGGCACAGAACCGGGCGATGGCGCGGGCGATGGGGGTACGCTCGGGGCGGGTGGACGCGCTGACCTTTGGCCTGGGTAGCGGCATCGCAGGAGTGGCCGGGGTCGCGCTGTCGCAACTGACCAATGTCGGCCCCAACCTGGGGCAGAACTATATCGTGGACTCGTTCATGGTGGTGGTGTTTGGCGGGGTCGGCAACCTGTGGGGCACGATGGTGGCCGGGCTGTCGCTGGGCGTCGCCAACAAATTGCTGGAACCTTGGTCCGGCGCGGTATTGGCCAAAATTCTGGTGCTGGTGTTCCTGATCCTGTTCATCCAGAAACGCCCGCGCGGACTGTTCCCGCAGCGCGGGCGGGCGGCGGAGGTCTGAAATCATGCGTTTGCCCCCCTGGCTCCTCTCCGACCGTGCCGGACTGGTGTTGCTGGCCGTGCTGGTCATCCTCGGCATCGGCGTTCCGGTTCTCAATCTGCTGGTTCCACCCGATCACCCACTGCATCTGACTGCTTATACCGTCACCCTGCTCGGCAAATATCTCTGCTACGCCCTGCTGGCGGTGTCCATCGATCTGGTGTGGGGCTACATGGGTATCCTCAGTCTGGGCCACGCCGCTTTCTTCGCCCTGGGCGGCTACTGTTTCGGCATGTATTTGATGCGCCAGATCGGGACTCGCGGAGTTTACGGCGATCCAGTATTGCCCGACTTCATGGTGTTTCTGAACTGGTCGGAGCTGCCTTGGTATTGGCACGGCTTCGACAACTTCGGGTTCGCGGCGCTGATGGTGCTGGTCGTGCCCGGCCTGTTGGCGTTCGTGTTTGGCTGGTTCGCCTTCCGCTCGCGGGTGTCGGGCGTCTACCTGTCGATCATCACTCAGGCGCTGACCTACGCTCTGATGCTGGCCTTCTTTCGCAACGAGATGGGCTTCGGCGGCAACAATGGCTTGACCGATTTCAAGGATGTGCTCGGCTTCTCGCTGCATGCCGACGGAACCCGTATCGTGTTGTTCGTACTGTCCGCCCTGGCGCTGGCTGGTGGTTATCTTTTGTGCCGTTGGCTGGTCTCGACCCGGATGGGCCGGGTGCTGGTGGCGATTCGCGACAGCGAGGATCGTGCCCGCTTTCTCGGTTATCGGGTGGAGCGGGTCAAGGCGCTGGTGTTCACGTTGTCGGCGATGTTGGCCGCGGTGGCCGGGGCGCTGTACGTGCCACAGGTCGGTATCATCAATCCTGGTGAATTCGCGCCGCTGAATTCCATCGAGGCGGTAATCTGGGTGGCGGTCGGCGGACGCGGCACGCTGGTTGGCGCGGTGATCGGCGCGGTGTTGGTCAACTACGCCAAGACCTGGTTGACCGGCGCCTTGCCGGAAGTCTGGTTGTTCGCCCTGGGTGGATTGTTCGTGGCGGTCACCGTGTTGTTGCCCTACGGTTTGATCGGCCTGTTGCGACGGCGGGAGAAGGCGGCATGAGCGAACTGATCTCGGAATTGGATGCGGTCGGTCTGCATACGCCGGTCGAGCCGGTCGATGCGACCCATGGCATCCTGCTGTATCTGGAAGAGGTCAGCGTCAGTTTCGACGGCTTCAAGGCCATCGACAAGCTGTCGCTGTATATTGGCGATGGCGAACTGCGCTGCATCATCGGTCCCAATGGCGCCGGCAAGACCACCATGATGGACATCATCACCGGCAAAACCAAGCCGGACAGCGGGCGGGTGTTTTTCGGCCAGACCATTGATCTGCTCAAGCTGGACGAACCGGCCATCGCCCGGATTGGCATCGGCCGCAAGTTCCAGAAACCGACCGTGATCGAACCGCTGACCGTGCTGGAGAACCTGGAACTGGCGATGTCGGGCGCCAAGCGGTTGCGCGGGCTGCTGTCCACCCGATTGAGTGGCGAGGAACGCGATCGCATCGGCGCGGTGCTGGAGCAGATCGGCCTGTCCGAGCACGGCGGGCGCCGGGCCGGCATTCTGGCGCACGGCCAGAAGCAATGGCTGGAAATCGGTATGTTGCTGATGCAGGAGCCGCGCCTGCTGCTGGTGGACGAGCCGGTGGCCGGCATGACTCCGGCGGAGATGGACCGTACCGCCGAACTGCTGCGCTCGCTGGCCGGCGCGCACTCGGTGGTGGTAGTCGAACACGACATGGGCTTCGTCCGCTCCATCGCCGATCAGGTCACCGTGCTGCATCAGGGGCGGGTGCTGGCGGAGGGTCGACTGGAGGAGTTGCAGGTCGATCCCATGGTCATCGAAGTCTATTTGGGAGCCGGCGATGCTTACCATTGAAGGACTGAACCAGTATTACGGCGAATCCCACACCCTGTGGGATCTGGGACTGGAGGTACCGGAAGGGGCGGTGATCAGCCTGATGGGTCGCAACGGCGTGGGCAAAACCACGCTGCTGAAGTGCCTGATGGGTTTGCTGCCGATCCGCTCCGGCCAAATCACCTTCGCCGGCGAAGATCTGAGTCGTCTGCCGGCGGAGCGACGGGCGCCGCTTGGCATCGGCTACGTGCCGCAGGGCCGCCAGATCTTTCCGCTGCTGACCGTGGAGGAAAACCTGAAAATCGGTCTGGCGGCCAATCCCCGCCGTTTGCGACGCATCCCGGAATTGATTTTCGAGATGTTCCCGGTGCTCAAGACCATGCTCAAGCGACGCGGCGGCGATCTGTCCGGCGGACAGCAGCAGCAACTGGCCATCGGCCGCGCCCTGGTGCTGGAGCCGCGCCTGTTGATCCTCGACGAGCCGACCGAAGGCATTCAGCCCAATGTCGTGCGCGAGATTGGCCGGGTCATTCGCCGGCTGAATCAGGAGCAGATCGACCGGACCCGCGAGCAGGCCGCCATCGTTCGAGAGATCGGTATGGCGGTGCAACGGCTCAATCAGGAGCAGGGCATGACGGTGCTGTTGGTGGAACAGAAGCTGCCGTTCGCCCGTTGGGTCGCCCACCGGTTTTGCATTGTCGATAAGGGCCGGGCGGTGGCCACCGGAGCGATTGCCGATTTGAACGACGACCTGGTGCGGCAGTATTTGACGGTGTGAACGGGATTCAGCCGGCGGCGTAAGCCAGCGATAGCGCGCCGGGGCCAACACTGGCGCCGCCGGTCGCGCTCATAACGGACACCATGACTTCGACGCCCCACTGACGGGTGTACTGTTCGAATTCGATGAAGCAGGGCTTCTGCCTGAGCACTTGTGAGTTGCCGGCGTAACTGATCGCCACCAGCGGGCTTCTCAGGCCCAATTCGACGGCTTTCCGGACATGATTGAGCAGGTTTGACAATGCCTTGTCGAAGCCGTGCCCCTTGAACGCCAGTTCGATATCACCATCGAAAAAGCGAGCGACCGGTTTGTTGCCGAGCAGCCCATCCAGGCGGGATTCTGGAAATGCCATGCGCATTTCATCCTTGTTGTTGGCCCAGTTGCGCACATAGGACAGATCCTCGGGCAGAATGTAGCAATGCACGTACCGCCGGAACTCCTCGATCCGCCGGCGCAATTCGTTGAAGGCCAAATCCTGATCCCGCAGCAGTCGAATCACTGCATCGACCAACACCGCCTCGCCGGCAAAAACGGTTTTACTGTCGAGCACGTTTAGATGGAAGGGCGTTTGCAAACCGGCCAGTCGGCGCTTCTCGCGGTAGCCGCGTAGGATGGCGAAAGAGGTTTCGGTCGCGTTCTGGAACAGGGCGCTGAGAGTTTGCGAGAGGGTAATCAGGACCGCCCGGTCATACTCGACGATCCAGTGGTTCAGAAACAGCGCGGCGATGGTGTCGGCCGGACAAGGTTCGTTCGTCACCTTCAAGTCCGGCGATGCGGCGTAACGGTGGAAAAAAGCCAAGCTTAGGTTGGTATCCCGAGTGTCGGAAAACACTTGATCGCCCAGGATCAGCTTGCTGGGCAACACCTTTAACTGATGCTGCTGTACGTAAGCGCCCGGCAAATCGCAGGTCGCATCGATCACCACCACGGTTTTCATGCCGGTGTGGCTTCGGAGCCGCGATTGCGGTCCGTTTGGCGGGCATCCGGCGACCGGATGGGCAGTTCAGTCGGCATGGGGGTTGCTGTAGAGTGCTTCGAACCGGCAGCCATAGCCGAATCGCCCGTCCTGCTTGGTGGGGTCGATGCGCACGATCGTGGCCATCACCTCCAGCTCGATATCCGCCAGTTCGTCCGAGTGGATGAAGAGGTACAAGGTCATCCCGATATGTAGTTCCTGCTCGGCCCACAGCAAGATCCCCCCCCCGCCGATATTACCCAACGAGCCCTCGTGCAGCACTTCGGCACCGGCAATCCTGTACTGGATCGCGGCACTGATTTCGGTGCGGGCAAACTGCCTTTTTTCGACACAACCGGGCATGAACGCACTCCAAATGGACTTCGGAAAAGCCAGGGCGATGTCTGGAGTGTGCCCTATCACAGCCCAGCAAAGTCGGTTAAACTGCCACAAAATTATCGCACCAACCGTCTGGCAAGCCAAGGCGCGGATATCTCCATTGACCCTCCGCACGACGAGGCACCGACCCATGCCCAACCAGGATCTTTTCAACCAGATTGAAGAATACCGTTCCTTCGCCGCTGGCCAAACCATCTTCCGGGAGGGCGAGCCGGGTGATAACCTGTATATCGTGACGGAAGGCGAGGTCGATATCCTGATGAACGATGAGCTTATCCTGGAAACCGTTGGCTCCGGCGGCATTGTCGGAGAACTCGCGTTGGTCGACGACAAACCGCGCAGTGCCACGGCCATCGCCCGCACCGACTGCGTGTTGGCGCCCGTTAGTCGGCCGCACTTTCTGGCGCTGGTCCGGCTGACGCCCTCCTTTGCCATCCAGGTCATGCGGGTGATGGCCGAACGGTTGCGCCATACCACCCACCAGCTCCGCGACTGATCGCGCGGCCAGCCGCTGAACCGCCGTTCGGTTCGAACCGGATCGCTTGCGCGCTTGAAAGCGCTTTTTTGCATGACGCGCCGCACGATGCCCGCAAGCCTCCGGCCAGCGGCACACCGAATTTGCTCCGGCCATGACCGCGCGGCCGTTAACCGGTATCGCAGTGGCCTCCTCCGTGGAAACTGGCATGCCTGAAGCTTCTGTCGTCTATCAAGATGATTCGAGTCTGGCCGGCAACAGCCCGCTGCTGGGCGACTACCCGGTTGCTGAGTCCGGCTACGACGAAATGTTGGCGGCGCCCGGCCTGCTGCGACCCCATTGGGGCGATATGGCGCGGGCGCTGGAGGAAATCGGCGGCGCGGAGCTGGAGCGCCGGCATTCCGAAATCCAACGCCTGCTGCAAGCGGACGGGGTCACCTATAATACTTACGACGATCCGCGCGGTTCGCTGCGGCACTGGCTGGTCGATCCCATTCCACTGCTGATGACTGGCGAGGAATGGGACGGGTTGGCCATAGGTCTGGAGCAGCGCTCGCGGTTGCTGAACGCACTGCTGGCCGATCTCTATGACCGGCGGCTGGCGATTCGCCAGGGCTGGCTGCCGCCGGAACTGATTTATGCGCACCCTGGCTTTCTGCCATCCTGCCATCAGTCGCTGCCGGCCGGCTGTCGCTGGCTGACCTTTCACGGCGTAGACCTGGCCCGCGGGCCGGACGGCGCGTTCCGGATCCATGGCGACCGCGCCCAATCTCCGTCCGGCGCCGGCTACACGCTGGAAAACCGGGTCATTCTGGCGCGGGCCCTGCCGATGTTGTACCGCGACGCGCCCTTGCGCCGGCTGGCCAGCTTTCTGGAGACCGAGCGGACCACGCTGGCCGGCATGGCGCGCCACAACCCCGATAGCCCGCATGTCGTGCTGCTGACGCCTGGTCCCAACAGTCCGGTCTATT
This sequence comes from Candidatus Competibacter sp., assembly GCA_049663445.1. GTDB lineage: Bacteria > Pseudomonadota > Gammaproteobacteria > Competibacterales > Competibacteraceae > Competibacter. The sequence continues at coordinate 4,784 of JBATDL010000016.1, read as the reverse complement.
TCGAACATGCCTACTTGGCCAACTATTTGTCGCTTAGTCTGGTTGAGGGCGAAGATCTGGTGGTGCGCGATGGCCGGGTCTGGCTGAAAACCCTCGGCGGGTTGCGGCCGGTGGATGTGATCCTGCGGCGGGTATCGGACGTTTTCTGCGACCCTCTGGAACTACGTGGCGATTCCCTGTTGGGCATCCCCGGACTGTTGCAAGCGGTGCGTGGCGGCCATGTCGCGCTCGCCAGCGCCCTGGGTAGCGGCCTCATCGAAAACCCCGGGCTAGCCGCCTTTCTGCCGCTGCTGTGCCGACATCTGCTGGGCGAAGATCTCAAGCTGCCGTCCCTGGCCACCTGGTGGTGCGGCACCCCGGCCGAGCGCAGTTACGTGCTGGCGAATCTGGACCGGCTGGTGGTGCGCTCGATCCTGGCGGACGGGCCATGCTGGGATGGTAGCCAGCTCGACGCGGCGGCTCGCGCGCGCCTGATCGAGCAGATTCACGCCAACCCGTACCGCTTTGTCGGTCAGGAGTCACTGCCGCTGTCCACCGCGCCGGTGTTGGAAGAAGGCCGGCTAACGCCGCGACCGGTGATCCTGCGCGGTTTTACGGTCGCTGACGGCGACGGCTACCGAGTCATGCCCGGCGGTTTGGCCCGGGTCTCGTCCGGTCTGGACACTCTGCAATCCTCGCTGCAAAACGGCGGCATCAGCAAGGACTGGTGGGTGTTGGCGCCGACCCCTCAACGCCACGTCAGCTTGTTGCGGCAATCCTACGGCCCGATTGTGGTGACCCGCGACGGCAGCGACCTGCCCAGCCGGGTCGCCGACGATCTGTACTGGCTGGGCCGGTACCTCGAACGGCTCGATAGTACCGCGCGGCTGCTGCGGGAAGCGTTCGGGCGGCTGTTGGAGTGGGAGCAGGACAATACCGACGAGCGCTGCCTGGACGACTTGCTCGACGCGCTGGAAATTCCGGTGCCACCGGTGGCGGAATCGCCACGCGCCCGCTTCTTTAATCTGCGCCAAGAGCTGTTGGACCTGATGATCACCACCGACTCGGAGCATCCCAGCAGCATGCAGGCGCTGTTTGATGGCTTGCTGCGGACTGGCCGCGCGGTGCGCAACCATCTGGGCGACGATAGCTGGCGCTTGCTGAATCGTTTGCAGCAAAGCATCCAGGAACCACCCAAAGGGTTGGGTGCCCGCCAGGCGCGGGAATTACTGGAAGAAGATCTGATGCTGATGGCGGCATTTTCCGGGCTGAGCAATGAAACCATGCCTCATCATCATGGTTGGCTGTTTTTCGATATTGGCCGCCATCTGGAACGGGTGCTGCACACGTTGGATCTGTTCAAGCTGGCTTTCATTACCGCCCGCAATCCAGGGTTGCCGCTGTGGGAGGTGGTGCTTACCCTGACCGATAACCTGACCGCCTATCGCCGCCGCTACCGTTCCGCACTGCATCCGACCGCGATCATCGATCTGCTGCTGTTCGATGAAGGCAACCCCCGGTCGGTCGGCTATCAGTTGCGGCGGTTGCAACGCAACATCGGCCGGTTGCACCGGTCGGTGAGCTCGACCTACCGCAATGCCGAGGAACGCTTGATTCTGGAAGCCTTCACCACCTTGCAACTGGCCGACATCGAAGCCTTGGCCACGCTTTCCCACGACAGTACCCGTTCCAGCACCGAACTGGGCCGGTTGCTGGACGCTCTGCACACGCCATTATCGAGCCTGTCCGACGCCCTAACCCACAGCCATTTCAGCCACGCCGAAGTACCCCGGCAACTGATCGCCATGCCGCCGTGAAGTACACCATCACCCATCGTACTCTCTACCACTACAGCAGCGGTGTGGCCCTGTGCCACAACCAGGCGTGGCTGTTGCCGCGGGAAACAAGCTGGCAGCGTTGTCGGCCCAGCCGCATCACCATTCAGCCGCGGCCGGCGTTATCCGCCGAGCGGGAGGATTTTTTCGGCAACCGGGTACTTTATTTCGCGATTCAGGACATTCATCAGCGCCTTGAAGTCACCCTCGTCACCGAGGTCCAGGTACTGGATGCACGGCCATTTGCTCAATCCAGTCCATCGCCGGCCTGGGAACAGGCATGCCAGATGCTGCGGGAAGATCCGGACCCCGAAATCATCGAAGCCCGGCTGTTCGTGTTGGATTCGCCGTTCGTGAGCCTGCATCCGGCCTTCCGTGAGTACGCCGAACCTAGTTTTCCGTCGGGGCGGTCGCTGCTGGAAGCCGTGGCGGATCTGACCCGGCGCATCCATCAGGAATTCACTTACGACCCGCATTTCACCACGACCGCCACCCCGCTCGGCGAAGTCCTGAGTGAGCGACGCGGGGTTTGCCAAGACTTCGCCCATCTGGGGATCGCCTGCCTGCGGGCACTGGGTCTAGCGGCGCGCTACGTCAGTGGCTATTTGGAAACCCTACCTCCGCCGGGTCAGCCGCGACTGGTTGGCGCCGATGCATCGCACGCCTGGTTGGCGGTCTATATCCCCGGCACCGGCTGGGCGGAGTTCGACCCGACTAACGACTGCATGCCGGGAGAGCGACATGTCACCCTGGCTTGGGGCCGGGATTACGGCGATGTCGCGCCGCTCACCGGGGTGATGACCGGCGGCGGCTCGCACTCGCTGGAAGTATCGGTGGATGTGGAACCGCACGCGGAATCTGCATCCAAAGCTGAGCGGGGGTAGGGAAGAGGGAAAAAGGGGTTGGCCTTTTGCCCTTCGCTCAAATCCGCACCGCCAGCACGTCGCAGGGAGCACCGTGCAGCACGGCGTTGGCGGTCGATCCCAGCAGCAGCGCCAAACCGTGGCGTCCGTGGCTCCCCACCACGATCAAGTCGACGCCGCGCTCCCGAGCGGCGTCGAGGATGCCCTCCTTGGTGGAAGGGGCGCTGACCACCCATCGTTCGGCGCCTTCTATTTCCAGGCGGTGCGCCATTTCACCGAGGGCCTCCCGTGCTTCCCCCAACAGCGCCTCGTCGGGTAAATCCGGTAACACTGGCAGCAGCTCATAGCCACCGCCCAAGCTGATATTCACATCTTCGATCACATGGATCAGGCTCAATCGAGCGCCATACTTACGGGCGATGTCCTTAGCGCGTTCGCCGACCCGCAACGCTTCGTCGGCAAAGTCGGCGGCAAATAAAATGTGTTGGTAAGCCATCTTGCTTTCTCCCGAGTAATTGACCCAATGGGTTCGAGCCGGTGTGCCGCGCGGGTCCGATGGTGGCGGAACCAGGACTTCATTGCGCCATCGCATCCAACAGTGCCCGCAGAAACTCGCGGGTTTGCTGGCGGGCAGGGTCATTCGGCGGTAACCGCTCCCACGCCTCGCGCAGGGCACCCACCCCAAGCCGCACCTGCACCAGACCGAGATTATGCAGGGTTCGCGCATCGTCGCGGCGACGCAGCGCCTCCCGGTAGACGCGCTCCGCCATATCCAGTCGTCCCTGTTCGGCGTAGAGATTGCCCAGCTGGAACCAGGGTCCGGCATCCCGCGGTTGCAGGTGGGTCAATTGCAGGTAATACCCTTCCGCCACGTCCCAGCGCCCGGTCGCGTAGGCTTGCAGCGCGCGTTCCGCGATGAAATCCGGACTCGGCGACGACGCAGGCACCGGCGCGGTCGGCGCGGCGGTCTCCAAGCTGGTCGATGCGCCTTGCATGGTGGCGCAACCGGCCAAAACCATGCAGCAGACCGCGATCAACGGAATCCGGCATGGCATTTAGGTGAACCTCTCCGGCGAACGACATATTAGGCACGATTTTGCGGAACGAGCCACGCGTTCCCAAGTCTTATTGGGAATTCTCCGCCAGTCAAAAACTCCATGTCCCATCGTTTACTTCCCCTGATCTTGAGTTTATCGCTTGGCGCGGCTTCATTCACGCCGGCGGGCGCGCAATCCATCCTGTTGCCGGATATGGGCGATCCATCGCGGGTGTATTTCGGTGCCGACGACGAGCAGCAAATGGGTCTGCAAATCATGCGGCAGCTCCGCGCACGCGGGGCGGTGCTGGACGATGTGCAGTTGAACGAGTACCTCGATTCCGTGGGTCAGAGCATCGTGACCTACGCCGATCAGAACGGCGTGCCATTCACTTTTTTCCTGGTCCGCAACCCCAGCATCAATGCGTTTGCCCTGCCTCACAACTTTATCGGTATCAATACCGGCTTGTTGTTGGCCACGCAACGGGAGGACGAACTGGCGGGGGTTATCGCCCACGAAATCGCTCACGTTTCGCAGAAGCACATCGTTCGCGCCATTGCCGATATGAAGCGGCTGACACTGCCACTGGCGGCGGCGATGCTGGCCTCGGCGGCGCTGGCGGTGGCCAGTAGCCAGGCCGGTCAAGCGGCCATGGTGGGCGCCATGGCCGCCAGTGCCCAGCATCAGATCAGCTTTACCCGCGCCAACGAACAAGAAGCGGACCGCATCGGCATGCAACTGCTGGCCAAAGCCGGTTTCGATCCTCAGGGGATGAGCGATTTCTTTACCAAACTGGAGCGTATGTCCAGTGGCGAGGCCCGTAACCAAGTTCCCGAAATGCTGCTGACTCACCCACGCCCGGAGAACCGCGTCGCCGATACCCAGGATCGAATCGAGATCCCACCGTTGCGGCGCACCACCCCCCGCGACCGCCAAGCCTACGCGCTCGCCAAGGCCCGGGCACGGGTGCTGACGACCGAGGATACCCACACCCTCATCCGGGAACTGGAAACCCTGCTGGCCAAGGGAGATGCGTCTAACCCAACCGCTATGCGCTATGCTTACGCGCT
>JBATDL010000015.1:0-7248 GCA_049663445.1 Candidatus Competibacter sp. | reverse complement strand
CCGTGTGGGTGACTGGCCGATGGCTGAAGCCGCTGCGAGACACCACCGCCGCGCTGGGCGAGATGACTCGCGGCGAACGCGCCCTGGAACCGCTGCCGGTGCGGACACGCGACGAAATCGGCCAGCTCATCGACAGCTTCAACCAGCTTCAGGCGCGGGTCCGCGCCAACGAGCGCTTGTTGCGCGAACACTATACTCGCCTGCAAACGGCGCTGAGCGCCGCCCGGATGCAGTTTTTCGAGTGGTCGGCCACGGCGGAGGAACCGGTCGCCGCTGAGCTGTTGGCGCTGGTGTGCCAGGAGGACCGCGAGCGGGTGGCGGGAATCGTCGGGCGGGCGGGCGCGGCGCGCGAGCGGTTCCTGACCGAGTTTCGCAGTCGCGGCCCGAACGGTGGCGAGACCTGGTTCATAGCGCGCGGTCAGGTGTCTGGAGAAGATCCCGAACCCGGCGTCATCGCCATCGTCTGGGACATCACCGAATTCAAGTTGGCGGAACTGGCGCTCTACGAGAACGAGGAACGCTTCGAGGCCATCGTCGATTCGCTCAACGACGCCGTGTTTCTCCAAAATGGCCAAAGCGGAGAGATTCTGTACACCAACAGTCGAGCGAGCGAAATGTTCGGCTACAGCCGGAGCACGTTCTCGCGTCTGACTTTCGAGGCGCTCTGCGCAAACGACGAACCAACCCAGTGTCAGGCGCTCAGCCAATTGGCGCAAGCGTTCAAGCACGACTATCCGCAGAGCTTCGAGTGCCTCGCCAGGAACGCCGGTGGTCGCCGGTTCTGGATCGAGGCCAACGCCCGCGTCGCCCAGATCGGCAATGCGTGGTGCCTGGTGGTGGTAGTGCGCGATATCGACGACCGCAAGATGGCCGCGCAAACCCTGCTGGAAAGCGAAAAGCGCTACCGTACCCTGCTGGATTTGTCGCCGGACGCCATTTTCGTGCATCGCGATGGCGTTATGACGATGGCCAACCGCTCCGCGCTGCGCCTGCTTGGTGCCGAAGGCGAACAACGGCCGCTGGGTTTACCGTGGACGGAGTGGATTCACCCCGATTATCACGAAGTAGTGGCACAACGCCTGCGGGCGGTGCGGGACTCCGAGCGGCCGATCACATTGCCTATCATGGAGCAATGCTATCTGCGGGTGGATGGTTCCCCGGTCGAGGTCGAGGTGATGTCGAGCAGCATCCTGCTGACCGACGGGCGGGCGGTGCTATCGGTCGTCCGCGACATCACCCAGCGCAAGCAGGATGAAGCGCGCCTCAAGTCCCTGCTGGCGCAGCAGGAAGCCATTCTCGATAACGCGCTGGTTGGCATCGTGCTGCTCAGGCAGCGCGTGATCATCCAGTGCAACCGCCGCTTTGAGGAATTGTTCGGCTACGGGGAAGGCGAAATGCTCGGCCATACGACCCGACTAATATATTCGAGCGATGAGGAATATCGGGCCATCGGCGAACGCGCCTACAGCACCGTGGGACGCGGCGAGACCTATGAGGAAGAACTGTGGCTAAAGCGCAAGGATGGCGACCTGTTCTGGGGCTGCCTGAACGGTCGGGCGCTGGATTCGAGCCAGCCCCAGGAGGAAAGCGTCTGGATCTACAGTGATCTGACCGCGCAAAAGCAGGGGCGCGAGCGGCTGCGGCTGGTGGCGAGCGTCTTCGAAAGCGCCGCCGAGGGGATTGTGATCACCGATCCCGATCAGACCATCCTGGCAATCAACCCGGCGTTTAGCGAGATCACCGGTTATCCCGCCGAGGAAGTGCTGGGTCGGAGACCCAATCTCATCCAGTCCGGCCGGCACGACGCGGCGTTTTTCCAACAGATGTGGCGGGGTATCGAGCAGACCGGCAAATGGCGTGGCGAGATCTGGAACCGCCGCAAGAACGGCGAGGTTTATCCGGAACTGCTCTCCGTCAGCACGGTGAAAGACCCAGCCGGTTGCGTCACCCACTATGTCGGCGTTTTCACCGACATCGCGGCGATCAAGAACTTCGAACGGCAACTCATTTTCCTCGCCCATCACGATCCGCTGACCGAACTACCGAACCGGGTCCTGTTCAACGACCGCCTGACCCATGGCATTCTGCACGCGGCGCGCGACGGCACCTGCCTGGCCGTATTGTTCATCGATCTGGACCACTTCAAAAATGTCAACGATACCCTGGGCCATCAGTTTGGCGATCAACTGCTGCAAATGGTGGCCGGGGAGTTGCGAAAGCCGATTCGTGCCTGCGACACGCTGGCGCGCTTGGGCGGCGACGAGTTCATCCTGCTGATCGAAGATATCGGCAGCCATCAGGATGCCACCATGGTGGCCCACAAGCTGCTGGCCATCTTCGAAAAACCGTTTTTACTCGCGGAACACGAAATCCATATTTCCGCCAGCATCGGCATCAGCTATTACCCGGCCGACGGCCAGGATTGCGGCGAGTTGATGAAAAACGCCGACGCCGCCATGTATCAGGCCAAAGCCCAGGGCCGCAACAATTACCATCTGTACGCCAGGGAAATGACCGCCCACGCCCTCGACCGCTTGCGTCTGGAAGCGATGCTGCGGCGCTCGGTAAAAAACGACGAGTTGCTCATCTATTTTCAACCGCAGGTGGACATGGCCAGCGGCACGCTGATCGGCGCCGAAGCACTGGTCCGCTGGAACCATCCCGAACTGGGCCTGGTCCTGCCTGGAAACTTCGTCGCCCTCGCCGAGGAAACCGGCTTCATCGTCACCTTGGGAGCGTGGGTGCTGCGAGAGTCCTGCGCGAAGCTGCAAGCGTGGCGCGCGGCGGGCTATCGCATCGATAAAATTTCCGTTAATTTCTCGATCAGGCAATTCGAACGCGGCGGGATGACCGGTCTGATTGAGACTGTCCTGGCCGAAAACGGGTTGCCACCCGAATGTCTGGAGATAGAAATCACCGAGTCGTTCATCATCAAAGCCGAGGATGCGTTCCGGTTTCTTGGGGATCTCCGCACGCTCGGCGTCCATCTAGCGGTGGACGATTTCGGCACCGGCTATTCCTCGCTGATGTACCTGAAACGCTTGCCGATTCAACGGCTCAAAATCGACCGCTCCTTCGTGGCCGACATCGGCCGCGACGCCAACAACGAGGCCATCATCCGCGCCATCATCATGTTGGCCGGAAACCTGGGCCTGTCGGTGATCGCCGAGGGCGTCGAGACCGAAATGCAGGCGGATTTCCTGCTGCGCGAGGGTTGCCCCCACGGTCAGGGCTATTATTTCGACCGGCCACTGCCGGAAGACGAGTTCGTCGCGCGCTGGCTGTCCGTTTGAGAAGACGAGGCGCCGCCGGCCAACACCGCCAGGCTCAGGCTAAAAATGGATCTCGACCGGTCCGAGCGACCCATTCACGGTACGTTAACCCCCAAAACCGGCCGCGAGCGTTTATGGTTATACCGAACCCCGCTCAACCCTTGGAGGTCGCGACCGATGAACCGAACCCCGTTGCTGTATCCGCTCGGCATTTTGCTGCTGTTCGGCGCCGCGCCGCCGGACGTGCTGGCCCGCATCAAGCTCACCACGCTGCCGGTGCGCGAGCGGGTGGAAATCCAGCTCGATCACGCGCAAATCGCCCTGGTCGAGGAAGAACGCATCGTGCCCCTGGTCAAGGGCGTCAATCAGGTGGATTTTTCCTGGGCCAACACCCGCATCGATCCCGATACCCTGGTGCTGCGCATTCTCGCCCCGGCGGGTGAGACGGTGCTGGACGCCAAGGTGCTGTCGGTCAGTTATCCCCCGAACGAAACCGCCCTGGTCTGGTCGGTGGCCGCCAGCGCCTCCGGCGCGGCCCGCATGCGGATCAGCTATGTGCTGGGCGGACTGGGCAAGGAATTTCACTACCGCGCCGTGGCCGACCGCGATGAGAAGACCCTCAATCTGGCGCAATATCTGCGGGTGAACAACAACGCCAACGAAGCCTACGACGCCGCCCAGTTCTGGGCCGGCGTCGGCGAGCGTTTCGAGAAACCGCTGGGTCTGAGCGAGACCAAGGAAGTGCTGCTCGATCGCTTCGCCGCCGTGCCGGTGCGCAAAACCTACACCTGCGACCCGGTGCAATTCGGCTATCTGGACCGCGCCCAGGACAAACTCAACGTGCCGATGCACTACGTGGTCAAGAACGCCGGCGGCCCGCTGGGCCGGGAACCGTTGCCGGAAGGCAAGGCACGCATCTTCCAGGACGACGGCCAGGGTGGCAGCGCCTTCCTCGGCGAGGATCGCGGCGCGTTCACCCCGCCCGACGACGAATGGGAACTCTATCTGGGCCTGGCCCGCGACATCGGCGTGCGGCGCACCGTGGATCGCAACGAGCGCCAGCGCATCGCCGGCAATCTGTATCGCCACGAGGTGACGCTGAAATACGAGATCGAGAACTTCAAGGACACGCCCGTGACCTTGGATATCGCCGAGAGCGTGCGCCAGATCCGCAACGACATTCGCGGCGACAACGGCCGCGACCCGGACTGGCAACTGGGCGACGGCACCTTGCGCAATCCCGATCCTGAGAAGAGCGATGCCGACAAGCTGCTGTTCCATGTGGATTTGCCCGCTCGCGCCGCCGACGGCCAAGCGCAAAAACAGATTCATACCCTGCGGCTGACTTTGAACAACGAGTGGTGAGCGCCATGATCCGTCATCTGACCCTCTATTCGCTACTTTGCCTGTTCGGGTTGCTGTCGCCGCTACGGGTTACAGCCGGCAACGTCGATCTGGCCACCGTGCCCGAGCGGCGCACCGTGCAACTGACCATCTACAACTCCGAGGATTTGACCCTGGTGCGGGAAAGCCGGGTGGTGACCTTCAAGCGGGGCGTCAACCCCTTGCAGTTCTCCTGGGCCAACACCCTGATCGATCCGACCTCGGTGGACTTGCGCTTTCGCCAACCCCGAACCGGGCTGGACGTGCTCGACACCACTTTCCCGCACGACCGGCCGCAAACCCTGTACTGGAACGTGCAAAGCGACACCGACCGTGAGGCGACCATCGAAATCAGCTACTTCACTTCCGGCATCACCTGGGCGGCGGACTATCTGGCGGTCGCCGACCCCGAAGAAAAGCATCTGCGGCTGGAAAGCTTCGTGCGGGTCCGCAATCAATCCGGCGAGGATTACGAAAACGCCCAAGTGCGGCTGGTGGTCGGCACCATCAACCTGGTGGAGAAAATCGCCGAACTGGCGAAAGTACCGGTTGGTCGAGTCAACGAACTCAAGCGCGAGGACTATCGCGATCTACGCCAGAAAGCCGCCCGCAAAATGATGGCGCCACCCGCGCCGGTGATGGAAATGGCTGCCGGTGCCATAGCGTATGACTCGGCCACGCTGGAAGCGCCCAAGGAGATCATCAAGGAAGGGCTGAGCGAGTATTTTATCTATACCATCGAAGGCACCGAAACCGTGCCGAACGGCTGGGCCAAGCGCCTGCGCAGCTTCGAGGCGGACGCCGTGCCGATGACGGTCGAGTATCGCTACCGCCCCCGCGAATACGGCGACCAACTGACGCGGCTGTACCTGCTGAAAAACGACGCGGCCTCGAAACTGGGCGGCACGCCGCTGCCGGACGGCCTGATCCGGGTGTTTCGCGCCAACGGTGGCGAGGGCTTGAGTTATCTGAGCACCCAGAACCTCAAGTACGTACCCATCGGCGACAAGATCGAACTGAATCTGGGCGTCGATCCGGCGGTGGTGTTCGAACTGGTCAAGCAGAAAGTCTATCGCGACAACTTCTGGTTGCAGGTCAAGGGCGGCAACCTCTACCGCAAGCTGGGCGAAGACGGGCTCAAGCTGGAACTGGACAGCCAGGTGGCGGGCTGGGACGAGCATGCGGTTTACCGGCAACGCATCCGCAATTACAGCCGCAAGCCGATCACGGTGCAAATCCGCCGCGACTATCCGGGCGACATGGTGTTCCGCAGCCGGCTGAATCCCAGCCTGCACGATTTCCAGACCGTGCAGTTCGAGGCCGAGATTCAGGCCGGTGAAAAAGCCGGACTGGATTACGAAATCATCGTCCGGCAGGGCTACAACCAGAAACAGAACCGGGTGGAACTGCAAACCGGGGAGCCGGGATGCTGAGCGTGGAGAACCGGGAGCGGCGGTAAGCCGTTCCCGGTCATGCCGCTCACCGCAGTACCAGTAGCAACTCGCCCTGGCCGCGCACCAGATTGAGCAGCAGGGAGTCGCTGCGCGCGGCGAGCTGGCGCAGTTCGTCGGTGCTGGTGACCGTGCGATGGTTGACACCGGTGATGACATCGTTCGAACGCAGACCGGCACCAGCGGCGGGACTGCCGGATTCAATCCGGGCGACCAGCACCCCCTGCACGCGACCCGCCAGCGGCGAATTCGGGCCGATGTCCTCGAACACGGCACCCGCCAATCGCGGATTGATGTCGTCGCCCTCGGCCTTGGCCGGCACATACTCGCCCACCTTGGCATCGAGGGTGAGCGGCTTGCCATCTCGCAGGATTTCCAGCCGCACCGTCTCGCCCACCTCCAGCAAGCCGATGGCGTTGCGCAGGCCGCCGCCGTCGCGAATCGATCGCTCGTTGACCCGCAACACCACGTCACCCTCCTTCAATCCGGCCTTGGCGGCGGTGGAATGGGGGCTGACTTGGGCAATAACCGCGCCCTGACTGGCGGGTAGGTTGAAGGCGCGCGCCAGCTCTGGGGTCAGATCCTGTACCGACACCCCCAACTGACCGCGCCGCACCGAACCGTGGGCGATAATTTGCTCCATCAGCCGCGCCACCATGTTGGCCGGAATGGCGAAGCCGATGCCGACGTTGCCGCCGCCGGGCGCGATGATGGCGGTGTTGATGCCGACCAGCTCACCGCGCAGGTTGACCAGCGCGCCGCCGGAATTGCCGGGATTGATGGACGCATCGGTCTGGATGAAGTCCTCGTAACCCTGGATGCCCAGGCCGGTGCGGCCCAGGGCACTGACGATGCCGGAAGTCACGGTCTGGCCCAGGCCGAACGGGTTGCCGATGGCCACCACGAAATCGCCGACTCGCAACCGGTCGGAATCGGCCAGCGGCAGGGCGGTGAGATTGCGGGCGGGCACCTGAATCACCGCCACGTCGCTTTCCGAGTCGGAGCCGATGACCTTGGCGTCGAGCTGGCGGCCGTCGCGCAGAGTAACAGTGATGGTGTCGGCGCCTTCGATCACATGATGGTTGGTAATGACGTAGCCGCGGCGGGCATCCACCACCACCCCGGAACCAACACTTTGAGCC
>JBATDL010000014.1:0-3092 GCA_049663445.1 Candidatus Competibacter sp. | reverse complement strand
GGTTCGGACTCAGCGGTTCCCGGTCAACGGCGAACAGTGCTTCGTTGCGTGCCCATTCCAGCCGGGCTACATCCGCCAGCCAAGGCAGTTCCGCTAGTGGCGCAAAGTCGGCCAGGAAATCGGGCAGCTCGCCGCCGTAGGCGTACAGCGCCGGGGCACGCGGCGGCCGCTGGACGACAAACATCAGCGTGGCAGCGGTAAAGCAGTCCGCGCCAATCAATTCCCGGATCACGGGGAAGGTCGCATCCAGCATGCTCAGCAGCGAGTGGCGGACGTTGTTGCGGTACACCGCCAGCCGGCGTTCGCGTTGCTCTGGCGGGTCGTCCAGCAGCGCCAGCAGTTCCGGGTCGGAGCCGCCGGCCAGCAGCGTTTGCCGCATGCGGGTTTGCAGTTCAGCCAGCCGCATCGTCCAGCTCCCGCAGGTGGAACTCGGCCCGCGCCGCCTCGACCAACAGTACCGGCAGTTCGGGAATATTGGTATCCCACTCCACCAGTATCGGCCGGGGGCCGGTTCGCGCCAGCACCGCCCGTAACAACGCCCAGACCGGCTCGGTCACCGTGGAACCGTGATCGTCGATCAGCAGCTCGCCACCCGGCGTCGCCACCCGGGCGTGGCCGGCGATGTGGATTTCGCCCACTGCCGCCAACGGCAGCCGCTCCAGCGGCTCCAGCGGATCACTACCGCCATTGGCGGCGCTGACGTACAGGTTGTTGACATCCAGCAGCAGGCCGCAGCCAGTGCGGCGGACCAGTTCGCTCAGGAAACCGGCTTCATCCCAGTCGGCTTCCTGAAATCGCAGATAGGTAGACGGGTTTTCGACCAAGAGGCGCCGGCCCAGCGCCTCTTGCGCCCGCCCGACATTGGCGACGACGGTATCCAGCGCCTCGTCGGTGTAGGGCAGCGGTAGCAGGTCGGCCAGAAAGGTCCCGTCCGGGGCCGTGGACCAGGCCAGATGCTCGGAGATCAGCTCCGGCTCCAGCCGGTCGTACAAGGCCCGCAACCGCGCCAAATGCGTTTCATCCAACCCCTCCGCCGAACCTAGCGATAAACCGACACCGTGGCAGCTCAGCGGATAGTCGCTGCGCAACCGCTCCAGCGCCGCCAGGCGGGGACCGCCGGGCGCCAGATAGTTCTCGCTGTGGATTTCCAGCCACGCCGCCGGCTGGGGCGCGGCCAGGAATGCCGGCAGGTGGGGATGGCGCAGACCGATTCCGGCTTGGGCGGGAACGGTGGCGCGGTTGCTGGCCAGGCTCATGGCGTCAGCTCGACTTGGCCGGCATACCCTGACCCTTGAACGACTCCAATTTGCCACCCAGCTTTTCGCAACTGCCCTTGGCTGCGTATTTCCAGTCTTGACCATCGTAGTTGACCGTCGAGTTGCCGGCGCAGGAGTGAGTTCCGGCGGAACTGGCGCAGTCGTTCTCGCCGGCCTTGGAAATGCCGTAACACTTTTCCTTGCCACCCTCAACGGCAAGGACGGGGCTGGCGGCGAGGCCCAAGGCACCGGCAACGGCGGCGGCGAGCGCGAACTGATTGAAGGCGTTCTTGACCATGCGAAAATTCCTCTAGCGGTAACGGTTGGGAAAAGCGTCGTTCGAAGGGTAACGATTCGACCGACATCCATGCTTACGCAGGAAGGTAGCGATTGGATGCGGTCACGAGAAAATTTTTGTCAGGTCCGGTTCCGGTGGTCGGATTGACTGGTCGAACGGTGTTGCCGTCACTGCCCGCTCACGGGTAACCATCACGCGGTTCGGGTTGCTTCCCGCTAAAACCGGTTTTTTGGGGACGATTCCCAAAGACGGCTTGTGGATGACCGGGAGGGTTCGGATTGCTCCCTACCAAACCGGTTTTTTTGGGTTCGAGGCACTGTAATCGTTGGGATTGGCCGCGCCGGTTTTGCCGTCGAAAAAAACGACGACGACGCTCGTTTAAAGACGTTTAAAGATGTTTAAAGACGTTTAAAGAATGTTTAGGCTGCGAATTCTTTTTTAAAATCAAAAAATTGCAGAGGGTAATGTCCCCGTTTATGGGATGTAATGTCCCCGTTTATGGGATGAAGTCCTCAAATATCCCATAAACGGGGACATTTGGCCGCCTCGCGACGAAAATCGACGTGAAAAGCTTGATAATCAATGCCTTATTTTTATGCGACAAATTTATCCACAGGCCGGGATTTTCGGGTCGATGATATGAAATGTCCCCGTTTATGGGATGGGTCGGCAGATACGAATTGTCCCCATAAATTTCTTGGGGTGCGGGGACATTTTTGCTACGCTCAAAGGGTATGACGATCCCGAATGCGCGAGAACGAAAAGACAGGCATGGAGAGGCGGACACCGCTCGCAGAATGGTTTTGACTGATCTGGCCGACCAGAATCTCAAAAAGCACATTGCCGCCATCCACATTAGCAACCGGCTGACGCTCACCCAGCGCAAGGCGTCGAATGTGTTGTTGTACAACGCCTACGAAAGCCTGCTGACGGCGCGTGTTCACCGCATCCGGGTCAAGGATCTGGCCGAGGCGATCGGCTTCAACACCAACAACCTGGAGCCGCTCAAGGAAGCCCTCAAGACGCTGGCGCGCACCGTCCTGGAATGGAATATTCTCGACGAAAACGGTGCCCACGAGGAATGGGGTGCCACCACGCTGCTGGCGCAGGCGGTGATCAAAAGCGGCTACTGTATCTACGCCTACAGCCCGGACCTGTGCGAAAAACTCTACCGGCCAGAGATCTACGCGCTGCTCAACCTCAGCATCCAGCGCAAGTTCAGCAGCGGCTACGCTCTGGCCCTGTACGAGAACTGCCTGCGCTACCGCCGGGTTGGCACCACCGGCTGGATCCCGCTGGACAACCTCAAGCGGTTGCTGGGTATCGGCGAGACGGATGCCTACTATCAGGACTTCCGCAAGTTCAACGACAAGGTGATCAAGCCGGCGGCGCGGCAGGTCAACGAAACCTCGGATCTGTTTCTGGAGGTCGAGTACCAGCGTGATCGCCGCAAGATCAAGGCGGTGCGCTTCCAGGTCAGCGATAACCGGCAGATGTTGTTGTTCGCCCAGCGGCAGGCTGCGCTCGCCGCCTCGGCC
>JBATDL010000013.1:0-2447 GCA_049663445.1 Candidatus Competibacter sp. | reverse complement strand
GGACAAAACCTAATCGCCAGATCTTACGGATATAAGGGTGACATTCGCTTAACACAAGGCGGATGAAATCCACGCTACCCTGCTCGATACAATAACCAAGAAACAGAGCAAGCATACAGGGAAGATCGCTTTCGTTCGCGACAACAACATCCTGAATTGTACATTCTCGCTCCGCTAAGTCAGCCTTAAAGATCACATAGCCTCTCAGCTCGCCTCGATAAATAAACCGGGCAACACGAAAAAAACTATTCGGATGATCCCGGTATCGCCAAGCCAGGGTTTTAAAGCTTCTATCACTCATGATCAACCCAGCTTTGGGAAGACAAGTCCACAATCTGTCGAACATCGAGTCAAAATCATCTGTGATGTGAATCGAGAATCCATTTCGCACTTGCAACTTGGAAAGTATCGCAAGGGTAGATTGGGCGAGCACGCCTAATACACTTCCAATAAATTTACTTCGCAAAATCCTCGCAAGTCGTATCGACGGGTTTAAAAGGCAGACATAAGGAATTAATTTTCCAGCCGAGCGCCAACCAAGTGTATCCAAACTGCGGCGCGCGGCTTCAGTTGGGATTACGAGGGCACGGTGATTCGATGTGTGCTTTACAAGATCATGAGAAAGGCCCATCAGGAGCTGTTGCCCGAGCCCTCGCCCACGCAGACGTGCATCCAAAGAAATATCGCCGACCACGGCAACGCTTTCCAGCTTGTCATTAACCCAGAAAGCACGAAATATCGCGGCTGCCATACCAACTGCCTCTCCCCTCTCGGACTCCAGCCATGCGATACGTGCTGGTGGATTACCAGGCAGTTGTCGATAGCGCCAATTGAGATATTCACGCGTCTGAGCGATCTTACGGTTCACATTGCGCAAATGCAGAACCCGCTCTTCGTGACCTGGATATCCAGTGACAGCCAATGAATATCTGTCCTTTCCGAAAGATGTGGTCACAATGAGTAGCTTCGTGACATTACATTAGGCCTCAGGACTTTCTAGTAATATTCTATATCGTATTAAGCTCAAAAATTCGTATCGATGAACAAAGAAGCTGACGATGAGATCATGTGTTTCGTCCGGTTTTAAGAAACAGATCGTACAATATCCACCATCTTTTCATGGCCGACTTCTGGATCATCCACCACTACGTCGCCTCAAGGCATTTTCTGGCCGAGAGTGTCCCAAATCGACTCGATCATGGAACTCGCCACGGCTTTGGTCTCCGAACCGCTCCCGGCCAACGCCTCTTCGGCGCGAGCGGCGGCGCTGTCCTGGACGATGCTACCCTGATAAGCCGCCGCGCAATTGTAGTACGGACAACTGCCGAAATACTCATAGTAGGTGGTGATGGTTACCGTCTGGCTGGGGAAACCGCCTTGATAGCCAAAGTAAGCCTCACCCCGGCAGTTCCCCGACGGCGCTTGCACCAACCGTTCGGATCGTAGGGTAAACTGGCCCTGTGCGTCCACCGTACCGGACACCGCCAAGGTCCCGCCCGAATTTTCCGTGCCGCTCAATTGGGAGCCAGTTTGGTTCAGTTTCAACTCACTCTTGACCTGCTGGTTTACCGCGAACGGGCAACTGTTGCTGCTCTGCGAGGCTTGGGAGTGATAGGTGCCGCTGAAATCGTCGGCGGGCGGGTCACCGGCCGTGCTGATCCGGGTGATGGCAAAGCCCTGGGCTTCCGTGCGCCATTCCAGCCGGATGTCGTAAATCTTGCCCTCGGCGGTGACGTTTTTCAGCAGGAACGATCGACTATCGAAGGTCGCGGAGGCACCGCTCAAGCCGACGCTCGCCGGGTCGGGAATGTAGGCGTTGGGGAAGCGGGTGACGTTGAAGTTGACCGCCGTCTCTTTAATCGTGCTTTCCCGGTCCACCGCCCGGATCAGGATAGTGTGCGGGCCAGCGAGTAGACTCGAATAGTTGAATGCCATCGAAAACCCGGCGTTGGCAGCATTGGGATAGCTCGGATAGGCGTCGCCCACATCGGAGCGCAGACCGCCGGTGGGGATGGGGGTACGGAACTCGCCGTCCACGTACAGTTCGACCCGGTCGATACCCGCCGAACCCACCACCCAACCGCGTAAGTTGGTCACGCCGGAATACGCATAGCCAGCGAGCGGCTCCTCAACCGCCAACACAATGTCGCCGGCCCAGACGCTTGAAAAGAGCGCCACGCTCGAACCGAACAGCAGCACGGGCAGAAAGCTCTTACAAATCGGGCTCACGGTACACCTCCAAGCGAAGGCAATCGATCAGGATGCTTATTCTAAATCCCCAAGAGGTACATGGGGATGCGTCTCTACATCTTTTGAGTTTGGCTCAATACGGATTCCAGACGGTTGAACATAGCTCGCTCCGGTGGAGATCGGGGGCTACATTGAATGGGTTCCGAAACGCTGCGACTGACGAGCCCCGCTGATGATCAACTTCCAAAAGCTATTTG
>JBATDL010000012.1:0-3303 GCA_049663445.1 Candidatus Competibacter sp. | reverse complement strand
GGGATGCCTCGCGTTGCAACCCGGCCCGCCGGTCATCCGCCCGGTTCGCCCCGTCGCCCGCTGCACGGGCGCGGGGCGCGCTCCCAATCCTTTCCACCCTGTTTTTTTAACGCAACCGGCAGGAACCGTTCTCAAATGACATCCTGACACTCGGCGGTGGCGGACCGGAATCGGTGCCGATAGCAACACGCCACGCTCGCCCGCCGGATACGGCGAAACAGGAAGACCAAAAATACATTTACAAGGAGAACCAATATGTTGGGTTACCAGCGAATTGTCATTGCCCAAAACGAGCGTGGGCTTCACCTGTACGACCGCCGGTTGGCGGCCATTCTGGAACCGGGGGTCTACCGCTGGTTCGATCCGCTGCATCGCCATGAGGTGCAGCGCTACGATCTAACCGTGGCTGAGTTCAATCACCCCTGGTTGGATGTGTTGCTGCGGACTGATCCGGCTTTGGTGGAACGGCACTTCCAGGTGGTAGAAACCGGCGAACACCAGGTCGGCCTGATCTACAAGAACGGCCGCCTGGAGGGCGTATTGCCGCCGGCAACTCGTCAGACCTACTGGCGCGGTCCAGTCGAGGTGAAGGTGGAAATGCTGGATATCGGTACCGACTACGCCTTGTCGCGGGCGCACGCCGCCCTACTGACGCGGCCGTCGGCAACTTTGGCCAAGAACCTGAACGGCTTCATCCTGGCCGCTGAGGTCGAAGACAATCACATCGGTCTGCTGCTGGTGGATGGCGAACTGGCCCGCACCCTGCCGCCCGGTCTGCACGCCTTCTGGCGCTTCAACCGGGTGATCAAGGTGGAAACCGTGGATCTGCGCCTGCAGACCGTGGAAGTCTCCGGCCAGGAAATCCTGACCAAGGACAAGGTCAGCCTGCGGGTGAACCTGTCAGCGGTGTACCGCATCGCCGATCCGGTCAAGGCGCGTGGCGAATTGGGCAACATCGCCGAGTACCTGTACCGGACTTTGCAGTTCGGTTTGCGGCAAGCCATCGGCACGCAGCCTTTGGACGGCTTGCTCGGCGACAAGGACCAGCTAGATCGGGTCGTGCGGAACTACGTGGCGGAACGGGTCAACCCACACGGGCTGGAACTGGAAACGGTCGGCATCAAGGACGTGATCCTGCCCGGCGAGATGAAGGATATCCTCAACCAGGTGGTGACCGCTGAAAAGGCGGCCCAGGCCAACGTCATCCGCCGGCGCGAGGAAGTTGCCGCCACCCGCTCGCTGCTCAACACGGCGAAGCTGATGGAGGAAAACCCGATTCTGCTGCGCCTCAAGGAACTGGAGGCGCTGGAGAAGGTGGTCGATAAGGTCGAACGACTGACCGTGTTCGGCGGCCTGGATGGCGTGTTGCGTGATACGGTGCGCATCGACCTGCCGGCGCATTGATGGGCAAATGACTATCACCACTACCCTCACCCCACTCCCGCTTGCGGGGGTGGGGCCTTAATCCCGCCGTCGAGAGTTGAATTTGCATGTCTGGCACCATCGCCATGTTGTTGTTGGGCCTGGGAACGCTGCTGGTGGGGAACGGGCTGCTCGGCACTCTGCTGGGCATCCGGGCACAGTTGGAAGGCTTTACCAACACCGCCATCGGCGCGCTGATGGCGGCCTATTTCCTGGGCTATGTCATGGGCACCTTTCTGGCGCCCGCATTAATTCGGCGAGTAGGTCACATTCGCAGCTTTGCGGCGCTGGCGGCAATCGGCTCGGCATCCGTGCTGTGTTATGGGCTGATCGTCCACCCGGTCGCCTGGGCGGTGCTACGAGTGATTACCGGCATTGCGGTAGTCGGCGTCTACACAGTGGTGGAAAGCTGGCTCAACGAACAGGCGCCACACCATGCTCGCGGCCGGGTCTTCGCCATCTACATGATGGTGACACTGATCAGTCTGGCCGCCGGCCAATACCTGATCTTGACCGGCGACATTGGCGCTTTAGCACTTTTCGCGGTTGCGTCCATGCTGTTCACCTTGGGACTGGTGCCCATCGCTGCCACCCGCATCCATGCCCCCCGACCGCTGACGAACCCCTCCGTGAGTCTGGCTCATTTGTTCTGGTTGGCCCCGCTGGCCGCCTGCGGCGCGTTCATCGCCGGCATTGTCAGTGGCGCTTTCTGGAGCCTGGGCGCGGTGTTCGCGCAACGGGTGGGATTATCGGAAGAAGGCATCGCCTTGTTCATGAGTACCACTATCCTCGGCGGCGCACTGTTGCAATGGCCCATTGGCCGGCTGTCCGATCATTACAGCCGGCGCTTCATGCTAACTTTGGTCAGTCTCACCGCTGCCCTGGTCGCGTTGCTGGTGCCGCAGGTCATGTATGAATCACTGACGGCACTGATCGCCTGCGCCTTCCTGTACGGCGGCCTGATGTTCTCGGTCTACAGCCTGAGCGTGGCGCACATGAACGATCGTTTGAGCGCACCCGGCGATGTGCTGGACGCTACCCGTGGTTTGCTGCTTATCTTCGGCATGGGTTCGATAGCCGGTCCAGCGCTCGGCGGTCCACTGATGGACGGGTTTGGACCCGGCACCATCCCCATCTACTCCGCAGCCGCACTCGGTCTGCTGGGCCTGCTGGGGTTGCTGCGCTTGATCTGGGCCGCGCCGATTCCGCTGATCGAGCAAGGACGATTTATGTTGATGGTGCGCACGACGCCTGTAGTCCTGGAAATGCTGCCGCAGACTGATACTCAAACGGAACTGGATCTTGCGCTGTTGCCTGAAAAAAATTGCCCATGAAGTCAGGCAAGAGATGCTGAAACAACAACAATTGGATTTGGATGCGATGGAAATTTAAGGAATGAAACTCAGTTGCGCGCGAGGTAGTCGGTGGATTTGGGATTGTCCTGCCGGCGAGCGCCGCCACGGCACGATGCTGGCGGGGGAGTCCATGGATGCAGTGTCAGGCTATTTTTCGGCTCAATGAGGCCATTCGAATTCCAGTGGCAATCAGGGTAATACCGGCGGCTTTGTTGATTAAGTTGACCATCCACGCCTGCATTTTTTGTTTCGCCAACCGATCTCCCATATGGCTGAAAAGGCTATAAACCACGAGATCGGCAAGAAGACATGAAGACCCCATCAGCAGCATTTGAAACAGAATCGGTCGATTAGGGTCTACGAACTGAGGAAGTAGTGCGGAGAAGTATACCAATGCTTTCGGATTCGCCAGTTGAACGACCAAACCCTGATAAAATAATTTGGCGTAGCTACTTTTGCCCCTGCCCTTATCGACTTTTATCACGCCAGATTTACTAAATAAGGCCAAGATGCCTAGATACAGCAG
>JBATDL010000011.1:0-7756 GCA_049663445.1 Candidatus Competibacter sp. | reverse complement strand
TGGGAGTCTACTACCTGGACGAGCACCTGCACGCGATTCTCGCTATTGTCCGGCATTTGAACCCGTGGGTGGCGACCGGGGCGCTACTGACAACCGGGATGCTGATCGGCTGGGCTTGGTTTCGCTGGAGGGGAAAAGATGAGCCTAACGGTGATATTTGAGCATGTTTAGACTGGTTGCGCCCATTTTTCCACGCCATGGCTGCGTCCTAAACTTATGGAACGTGCTCGCTTTCAACTGGATCATTTGGAGTGACTGCGGTGTAGTAACAAGTGACATTGTGCCTCTTTCGCAGCGGACATGATGAGTCACGCAAATCAATGCTGGGATTCCGTGCGCCGTATCCGCGTGCGGGGGTTGCGGCAAAACGGGTCTTCCAGTCTCAATCGGTTGTGGCGGGAGCGCGTTTCAGGAATGCCTGGCGGTCGGCGGCGAGGGGGATGTGCGTGGCCAGTTGCTGGTAAAGTTCTTGCACGGTATGGGCCTTGCCGGCAGCCTGTTTGACCAGTACCTTGGCGATGGGTCCCAAATAAACCGCCAAGTCCCGGCGGGCGGTTTCCAGTAGCGTCTGCTCGAACGATCCCAGCGATCCGCTGACCTGACTGCCGATTCCCGACGCTGCGCCGTGAGTCGCCATGCCGGTGATGGTACCGCCGATCACCGCCCGCATTCGCCGCTGGAACAGCAGGCGGTCCCGTTCGCTGGGGATGGACGCCGCCAGTTGTTGCGCCAGTTCCGTCGGACTGCCGACCTGCTGTGCGGTTTTGCGTACCAGCACCCGGGCCATCGGACCGATGGTTTCAATCAGGAGCCGCTCGGTTTGGGCCAACAGCGTCGGATCCCAGCCCTGCGGGGTATTGGCCCCAGCTGGCGCTTGCGGTGCCTGAACTGCCGCGACCCGGAGTACGGTGGAACCATCGGCCGCGATCTCGCGATCCACCAGTCGAGTATTTTCCAGAGCGGCGATGAATTCGTCGCCGCTCTGGAACCGGGCGCCTGGCTCCTTGGCCAGCGCCTTATTCAGTACACCATCGAGTTCGACCGGCAGAAGAGGATTGAGTCGGGTGGCCTGCAACGGAGGGTCGTTCAGAACCTGATACATTAATTCGCTGGCGCTGCGTCCCGGAAACGGTCGGGTGCCGGTCAATAACTCGAACAGCACCACACCGGTGGCGTACAAATCGGCACGCCGGTCGGCCTCAAGGCCCTTGAACTGTTCCGGCGCCATGTAGCCGGGCGTGCCGACCGTCATCCCCTGCTGGGTCATGTTGCCACCGGCCTCCAGCCGGGCGATGCCGAAGTCGGTGACCTTGACCTGGCCGTCGGCCAGCAAAATGATGTTGGCGGGTTTGATATCGCGATGCACCACACCGGCGACGTGCGCTTGACCGAGCGCTTGCAGCACCTGAATGGCGATGGCCACCGCGTTGGCCAGTGGCAGCGGCTTGCGGTCCTTGAGGTAGCTGCGCAGTTCCCGGCCCTGCACATACTCCATGACGATGTAGGGCACGCCCGCTTCCTCGCCATACTCGAACACGGTGACGATGTTGGGATGCACACAGCGGCCGGCGGCGCGCACTTCGCGGCGAAAACGTTCCAGCCACTCGGCGCCTTCCTCGCCGCGCAACAGCCGGTGGTGGATGGTTTTGATGGCCACTTCGCGGTCGATCGCCGCGTCGTGAGCGCGGTAAACCACGCCCATGGCGCCGCGGCCCAGCATCCCGGTCACGCGGTAGCGGCCGATGTGCGGCGGCAATGTGGCGCTGGTGTCGCCGCCGTCATTCATCTCATTCGCCCAGCATCTTCATGGCGTTTTCCAGACTGAGCCGCATCCGGTTGAACGACTGCGACAGGGACGCGATTTCATCGGAGCCCTGACGGACGTATTCCGGTACGTCCGGCTTGCCCATGCTGACCTCGCCGGCGATCTCCGACATCCGCTTTACCGGTCGGATCACCACGAAATGCAGCAGGATGTTAAGCAGCAGCAGCAACAGCACGAACACACCGCCCAGCAGGATCATAAAGGTAGTGAGGGTTTGGCGGGCCCGTTCGAGTGGCAGCGACATCGGCACGGTTACCACCTGCGCCCCGATGGTTTCATTTATTTTCCAGCCAAAGCCGTTGTTGACGCCGTAGATGTCGGTCATGGTTTTGGGGGCATCCTCAATTCGGCCGTGGCAGACCAGACAGCTTTCGTTGCGGATGCTCAGCGGCCGAGCCAGATTGAGCATCCGCCCGGTCGGCGTGTCGCGCTCGACGATCAGTTCCTTTTTGTCGGGGTTGTTGCGGAATTCATTGATGATGTCGGCTTCCCAGTCGCTGGCCCGGTCGGAGGGGTTGGTCGGATTGAGTGCTGCTTCCTTGTAGGTGTAGTCCGGGTGCTGTTCGCGCAGGGCCTTGAAGATTTGTGCGGCGGCGTAGGCTGACACCGATTCCGGCCGAAACTGCCGCTTCATCTGCAAGGTCAGCAGCGGCTGGATGTGCTGGGCGGTGTAGCTGCGTGCGCCCAGCGCGCTTTCGATCATGATGCGGGCGTGCTGGACCACTTCCTCGCGGGCATTGTCCTTGAGGATGCGCTCGGACAGATAGGCCGCTAGCGCCAGCCCGATGGCGAACGCCAGCAGCAAGACCAGATTGAACTTCATGCGTAGACCCATGTGACAGGCTCCTTGGTGCAAATGACGGATGATGGGGGTGGCGACGCCGCTTTCAACCGGCCCGAGAGGGGGGCGCGCTGGCCGCTGGCTGGCAGTTGTTGGTCATGCTGTCGTGGGCCTTGCTGAAGCCGACGAGGCTGAACTTGACCGGAAACAGTTGGGTAACCGGCCAGGTCGGCCAGAAGCGTAAATACACGGTAGCCTCGCGCCCCTTACGGAATTGCTGGATCAGTTCGGGTACTTCCCGGTCGAACACCAGGGTCATGTTGCGATCAAGCTTGTCGGTGCGGAGCGGCGAGTTTTCATCCACCGCCAGCCGCAGGTCGCCGAAGGAGGGGTCGATCTCCGATTCGGTGATCACCAGCCAGGAATCGCCGTTAAATACCAATGTCACCGGTGTGGTGTCGTAGCCATCCGAGGTGATCTGCGGCGTGCTGCTGAGCAGGCAGCGGGTCTGGCGGGTGAGAGGATCGCGCTGCATGGCTACCGTCCAGGCCGCTTCGGCCTGACTGGCGAGCAGTGCCAATCCCAGCAGCAGTCTCGCGGCCTTGTGCCGGTTTGTCGTCGGATTGTGAGTCAGCACGATAGAGGATCCTTTTGACGGCATGGGGGTTTCAGTCTGTCCTTTCGCATCCGTCGGGCTTGACCGTCGTGGTCTGTCCGTCGGTAGATTTCCTGTATATAGTGGTGAGCTTAGACAACCACTTGGAAGCGCGCCATGATCGATGGTCCCCGTGTGGGTTCAGACAGCATTCTCGCCAGCGATGGCGGCACGCTCCAGTGCCTGACCTTGGCGCCGACGGTGCGGGGAAACAGGGCGGTGCTGATGGATGCCGCCGGCGCCCCCGTCAACCCCTGGGAGGTGGAACTGTGGCGCTGGCCGCCCGAGGTCGAACCGGCTTTGCGGCGGGGCGGCTATTTGCTCGATCGCTCGTCGGACCTGGAGCTGTGGTGCAACTGCGCCGATTGAGCCGAACTTTAAACTGTTATCAGAATCTCTCTGGTTTGGCAACGATTTTCCCGATTCTGCTCAACCCCTTTCAAGACGCCGTCACTTTTTCGGCCAACGGGTCTTCTCCATGGATTTTCTGACCGATCTGCTCTCGTTTTTCCTCCACATCGACCAACATCTCAAAGAATTGGCCGGTCAGTACGGCGGCTGGCTGTACGCCCTCCTGTTCCTGATCGTGTTCTGCGAAACCGGTTTGGTGGTGACGCCGTTCCTGCCCGGCGATTCGCTGTTGTTCGCGGCCGGTTCACTGGCCGCCATCGGTGCCATGAACATCCACGCCCTGTTCCTGTTGCTGGTCGCCGCCGCCATCCTGGGCGATACGCTCAACTACGCGGTCGGCCACTATCTGGGGGAAAAGGTGTTTAGCCCGGATGCCCGCGTCCTCAAGCAGGCGTATCTGGACCGCACCCATCAGTTCTTCGAGCGACACGGCGGCAAGACGATTGTTATCGCCCGCTTCGTGCCGATCGTGCGCACCTTCGCCCCTTTCGTGGCCGGCGCCGGCCGCATGAGCTATCGCCACTTCCTGCTTTACAACGTGACCGGCGCCGTCGCTTGGACGGCTTCGTTCCTGTACGGCGGTTATTTCTTCGGCAACCTGCCATTCGTCAAGCGGAACTTCACCTTGGTGATTCTGGCCATCATCATCCTGTCGATCATGCCAGGCGTATTCGAGTACTGGCGCCATCGCCGCGCCAAAGTTGAGGTCCGGGCCGAATGAGCCCGACAGTTCGCAATTGGGCCGGCCGCTGTATAATCCGGCATTCATGACGCATCCGACGAGCAGTGGGGTGCCAGACCCGACTGGCAATCTGATTTTAAATCAATAAATTATAATGCTGCCATTTCAATGAATAGCCCGCGCAACAACCCACTTTATTCTCAATACCAACGGAGCCCAAGCCATGAGTCATACGTGCCGCATCGAATTGGACGGCAAGTCCTACGATTTCCCCACCATTGAGGGAACCGAACACGAGCTGGCGGTCGACATCACCACGCTGCGCGACCGCACGGGCTTCATTACGCTTGACGAAGGTTACGGCAACACCGGTTCCTGCACTTCGGACATCACCTATATTGACGGTGACAAGGGCATCCTGCGTTATCGTGGCATTCCGATCGAGCAACTGGCTGAAAAAGGCTCCTTCGTGGAAACCGCCTGGCTGTTGATTTGGGGTCGTTTCCCCACGGCGGAGGAGCTACAGCGTTTCCGGAACCGGCTCACCGCGAACGAAATGCTGCATGAAAGCCTGCGTAGTCATTTCGAAGGGTTCCCGCCCAATGCCCACCCGATGGCCATTCTCTCGGCGATGATCAACGCCATGAGTTGCTACGAGCCGGAAATGATGGAGATCGAGGACGAAACGACGCTGGAACGGGCGGCGGCGCGGATTATTTCCAAGGTGCGCACCATCGCGGCGGCGAGTTACAAGATGTCCATCGGCCAGCCACTGATGTACCCGAATCCTGAGTATCATTACTGCAATAACTTCCTGCATATGATGTTTTCCCTGCCTTATCAGGAATATGTGCCGGACCCTGAGATCAACCGCGCCCTTTCGCTTTTTTTGATTCTGCACGCCGACCACGAACAGAACTGTTCGACCAGCACGGTGCGGATGGTCGCTTCCAGCGGCGCCAACATGTTCGCCAGTTGCGCGGCCGGCGTGTGTGCGCTTTGGGGACCGTTGCATGGTGGCGCCAATGTGGCGGTGGTGGAGATGCTGGAGTTCATCAGTCAATCCGGCATGAGCGTGGCTGACTATGTTGCCAAGGTCAAGGCAAAGGATTCCAAATTGCGGCTGATGGGCTTTGGTCATCGGGTTTACAAGAACTTCGATCCCCGCTCCAAGATTCTCAAGACGGCGGCCGACAAAATGCTGGCCAAGCTGCATATTAAGGACCCCTTGCTGGAGATCGCTGGCGAGCTGGAAGACGTGGCGTTGAACGATCCCTACTTTGTGGAGCGCAAGCTATACCCGAATGTGGATTTCTACAGCGGCATCATCCTGCGCGCCATGGGTATCCCGCTGAGCATGTTCACCGTCATGTTTGCCATGGGCCGGATGCCGGGCTGGATCGCCAACTGGAAGGAAATCCACGACAATCCAAAAGCCCGCCTCCAGCGGCCCCGGCAGATCTATACCGGCAATGCTGTCCACGATTACGTGCCGATCGACCAGCGCTAACACGGCTTCCACCCTGTCAACCCGGTTTCCCGCCGCGTTCTCCCCCGCAAGGAGACGGGGAAACCGGGTATCTGCCTACCACCCGCCAAACCTGAGCGCCGCTCCATCCATTCTTCTGTCGTTGCATCGGAACCTCCGGTTCTTCATGAATGGGGGGCGAAGCCGCCGCTGAGGTTGCCTCGGAAGTCCTATTCCAACGACGGGCCGTTTTTCTGTTTCGATGGTTGCTGGGCGTGTCGCGTGAGGAACCAAGACTCCACCGCGATCATCGAAATGCCCGGCAAACCCGACGATTGGATTGAGATGGCACACGACACTTTAAGGTGTGATTTTATCGGCCTCGATACCCGTTACCGTCTTGCCGACGGGCGAGTAACGCGCCGCCATTATCTTGACTCCGCCGCCTCGACGCTGGCACTGCGTGGCGCGCGCCAGGTCGCTGATGAACTGCTGCGCCATTACGCCAACACCCATAGCGAATTGCATTTTTCCGCCCGTATCGTCGGTCATGCCTACGACTGGGCGCACGCGCAGGTGCTGAAGTTCGTTCAGGCCGACCCCGGTCGCCATGTCGCCGTCTTCGCCGGCAGCGGTTGCACCGCCCTCTTGAACCGGCTGGCGCGGACATTGGCGGCGCGGCGACCGGAACGCGACGTGGTGCTGGTGTCGCTGATGGAGCATCACGCCAATGACCTGCCGCATCGCCGGCATGCCGGGCAGGTGGTGCACCTTCCACTGACCGGCGCGGCCCCGGCGCTGGGCGCGATCGATCTGGCGGCGTTGGAACAGGTGCTGGAGCGGTATCGTGGCCGGGTCAATTACGTCGCCGTGTCGGCGGCCAGCAACGTCACCGGCATCGTCAATCCGGTCCACGACATCGCCGCGCTGGCCCATGCTTTCGGCGCTTGGATGGTGGTGGATGCGTCCCAAGCGCTCGCGCACGCGCCCCTGCCGCTCAGCGATACCGGTTCCCCGGATCGGGAATTGGACACCGTGGTGTTCTCGGGCCACAAGCTGTACGCGCCAGGCTCACCGGGTGCGGCGGTGGTGCGGCGGGCGTTGCTGGAAAACATCGAGCCGGACGAAGTCGGCGGCGGCATGGTGGACGACGTGCGGCAGTCCGATTACCAGATTACCGCGCGGTTTCCCGACCGGGAAGAGGCCGGCACGCCCAACATTCTCGGCGCGGTGCAACTGGGCGCGGCGCTGAATCTCCTGCAACGGATGGACATGACGCGGGTTCACGCCGCCGAACAGCAACAAGTGCGGCTGCTGCTGGCCGGATTGTCGGCCCTGCCGGGCGCGCGGGTCTACGGCGAGCTCGATCTCCAGCGCGCGCCGCGCCTCGGCACGGTGGCCTTCAATCTGGAGGGACTGGAACACGGGCTGGTCGCCGCCGTGTTGAACGATGACTTCAACGTCGCGGTGCGCAACGGCTGTTTCTGCGCCCATCCCTATGTCCGCGAGTTGTTGAAACCGGAACTGTGGACGTTCGATATTGACCCCGACGCCGGAGACGCGGCGAGCTTGCTCGAACCCTGGCAGGGCATGGTGCGTGCCAGCCTTGGCCTGTACACCCGCGACGACGATATCGAGGCATTGCTGGCCGGCGTGCGCGAATTGCTGGCGCGGCCGGATCATTATCGGTCGCTGTATCGGGCGGATGCCGGTGGCCATTTTCAGCATCGTACCTTCACCGCGTCGGCCGAAACCCTGTTCGATCCCGAAGCGGTGCTCGACCAGGTGCTGGCGCGGCTGAACGCCAGCGACGACATGCTATAGTGAACACCTGTGCCAGCCACCGGACGATTTTGTCGCCATGCCTGATTTTCTGCGCAAGTTCATTGGCCTGTTGCTGATTTTCGCCGCCGTCGGTGTCGCCTCCTGCCAAG
>JBATDL010000010.1:0-1524 GCA_049663445.1 Candidatus Competibacter sp. | reverse complement strand
TTCTACTTTGTCAGATTCATGTATTTGATTTTTATCAGTAAATGAAGATAATCCGACCTGGATCAAAAGACAAGACCTGATGGAGTAACGTATGAAAGAAGTATCGTCGGACGTGATAAAAAAACTCGGTTACTGACGCCGGGGTGGGGTTGCTGGCCGGGATCGGTCAGCGCTTCCTGGACTTCTGCGACCGCTTCGGCGGTCACTTCCGCCAGAGGACCCGAACGGTCGAGACGGCGGCTCGGCACTATGTCCGGGGTTTGCTGCAAGCGGAAACCAAGAACATGGAACGGATGGAGGAGGCGATTCCCGATGCGGACCATCAAGCGCTACAGCATATGTTGAGCGAGTCGGCTTGGTCCGAGCGGGCGGTACTGGATCACGTGGCCCAAGAGGCCAACCGGCTCTTGGGGGGACACGCCGATAGCGCCCTGCTGATCGATGAGAGCGGCTGTCCGAAACAAGGGACCCACTCGGTGGGGGTGGCCCGCCAGTGGTGCGGGCAGTTGGGCAAAGTGGAGAACTGCCAGGTCGGGGTGTTTGCCGCGCTGAGCCGGGGCACGGGCGTGACCTTGATCGACGAACGGTTGTTTTTGCCGGAGGCGTGGACGAACGACCCGGCGCGCTGCCAAGCGGCCGGCATTCCCAAGATACAGCGCGGTTTCCAGCGCAAAATCGACTTGGCCCTGGCGATGATCGCCCACGCCCGCCAGCAGAATATCGGTTTTGCCTGGGTGGGCTTTGATGGCTTCTATGGCAGTGATCCGACCTTCCTGCGCGCCCTCGACGCGCAAGGAGAGATCTTCGTCGGGGATGTGCACAAGGACCAGCGGATTTATCTGGACGATCCGCAGCCGATCGTCCCGCCAGCCAAAACGACCCACGGTCGTCACCCGACCCGCCCGCGGGCGCAAACCCTGGCGGTGCGAGTCGACCTCTGGACCCAGCAGCAACCGGCCACCGCCTGGCAATCGGTCACCTTGCGCGCCGGCACGAAAGGCCCGTTGCGAGTGGAAATCCTGCATCGACGGGTGTGGCTATGGGATGGTGAGGAAGCCCAGGCCCGGCCATGGCACTTGATCGTGCGCCGGGAGATCGACACGCCGACCGAGATCAAATACAGCCTCAGCAACGCCCCGGCGGACACGCCGGCACCCCGGCTGGCCTTCATGCAAGGGCAGCGCTATTGGATCGAACGCGCCTTGCAACAAGGCAAACAGGATGTCGGGCTGGGCGACTACCAGGTCCGGGGTTGGCGGGGCTGGCACCATCACATGACGCTGGTCATGATGGCCATGCTGTTTCTATTGGAAGAGCGTCAACTGCATCAGCAGACCCGACCGTTGCTGAGTGGCACGGATATCCGCGCGTTGTTGAACCAGTTCCTTCCCCGACGGGATACCACCTTGGAGGAGATCCTCCGCCAGATGGAAGTCCGCCACCGAAAACGACAGGCCGCCATCGATTCGGCCTATCGCAAACAGCAACTTAACGAATAGTGACAGGTGTTCTGACAAAGTAGAA
>JBATDL010000009.1:0-5098 GCA_049663445.1 Candidatus Competibacter sp. | reverse complement strand
CCCTTGCCTTCATGAATCAGGGCTTGCATCGCCTCATCCAGCACCACCAGTTCGAAGATCCCGGTACGGCCTCGAAATCCGGATTGGTTACACTGGCCGCACCCAGTGGGAACGTATAGCGTCGGCGGCGTGGCGGCGCTGACTCCCAGCACGTCGCAATCGGCCGGCGTGGCGACATGCGGCTGCTTGCAGTGCGGACACAGCTTGCGCACCAGGCTTTGGGCCAGCACGCCGACCAGCGACGAAGATAGCAGAAACGGTTCCACGCCCAGATCGCGCAGCCGGGTGATGGCGCCGACCGCGCTGTTGGTATGCAGGGTGGACAGGACCAGATGGCCGGTCAGCGACGCCTGCACCGCAATTTCGGCCGTTTCCAGATCGCGGATTTCGCCGACCATAACCACATCGGGGTCCTGGCGCAGAATGGCGCGCAAGCCACGAGCGAAGGTCATCTCGACCTTGGTATTAACCTGGGTTTGGCTGATCCCGTCCAGGTAGTACTCGATGGGGTCCTCGACGGTCATGATGTTGCGTTTGCGGTCGTTGAGCTGGATCAGCCCGGCGTAGAGAGTGGTGGTTTTGCCGGACCCGGTCGGGCCGGTGACCAGCAAAATGCCGTGCGGGCGATGGATCACCTTCAACAAGCGCAGTTCGTCGTGCGCCTGCATACCCAGACGGCGCAAGTCCAACCGGCCTGCGCGCTTGTCCAGCAGGCGCAGCACCACCCGTTCGCCGTGGCCGGTCGGCAGGGTCGAAACTCGCACGTCCACCGGTCGCCCGGCAACCTTGAGCGAAATCCGCCCGTCCTGCGGCAGGCGCTTTTCGGCGATGTCGAGGTGGGCCATGACCTTGACCCGGGATACCAGCAGCGGTCCTAGCGCCCGTGGCGGCTGCAGGGCTTCGCGCAGCACGCCGTCCACCCGGAAACGCACCAACAACCGGTTCTCGAACGATTCGATATGGATATCCGAGGCACTCTCCTTGATGGCCCCGGTCAGCAGCGCGTTGATCAGCCGGATGATCGGCGCATCGTCGGCGCTTTCCAGTAAATCCTCCGGCTCGGGCAGGCTCTGCGCCACCTGATTGAGGTCCATCTCATCGCCGAGATCCTCCATCATGCGAGCCGCGCCGTCGCTGTCGCCTTCGTAGCTTTCCTGCAACATCCGCTCGAAATGTTCGGCGGGCACCAGCATCGGTCGCAGCGGGGCGTTCAGAAAGCGGCGCAATTCCGCCAGGCTGCGTGTGCTGACGCCCTGCCGGCAGACGACGCTCACTCTGCCGTCCTCCTTGGCTACCACCAGCACGCCGTGGCGCTTGGCAAACGCGTAAGGCAACGCAGGATGCGCGCCCAAGGTTTCACCGGTGCTGGCCGGCAAGGATTCGACGCTGGCAGGTTCGCTCATCGGTTATTGAATCCGAAGCCCACCGATTCTGCGGCGGGCGGTGCGGTGGGTGGCGCCGCCGGTTTTTCCGCTGGAGCCGTATTGAGAATCGTCCCCTGCGTCTTGACCTCTTCTTGGGGCTTAAGCAGGGGAGATTGCACGTCGGGCAGCAGGTAAACGCCTTTGTCGCGGGCCGCCAGTTGCTCCTGACGGATATAGCTGTACTTGCTGCTGGTATACAGGTTGCCCTGCGCCAGGTCTCGCAGGATCACCGGGTGCAGAAACACCATCAGGTTACGCTTGAGTTTGGTGGTATTGCGGTAGCGAAACAGGTTGCCCAACAACGGAATATCGCCCAACAACGGCACTTTTTGCGCGGTCTCGGTCAACTGGTCGTCGATCAGTCCGCCCAAAACCAGAATCTGCCCATCCTCGACCAGCACGTTGGTCTTGATGGCCCGCTTGTTGGTGGTCGGCCCCTGGGTCGCCGAATTGGCCGAGGGCACCACGTTGGAGACTTCCTGAGCGATTTCCAGCTTGACGGCGTTGCCTTCGTTGATCTGCGGCTTGACTTTGAGGGTAATGCCGACATCCTGGCGCTGGATGGTCTGGAACGGGTTGCCCACCTGCGTGTCGGTCCCACCGGTCGAAGTGGTGTAGGTGCCGGTCACGAAGGGCACATTCTGGCCGACGACAATTTCCGCCTCCTCGTTGTCCAGCGTCACCACGACCGGCGTGGACAACACATTGGTGTCGGCGTCCTTGGCCAAGGCGCTGATCAGGGCGCCGAAGCGGTTGGTACCGGTGAAGTCGCCCACCGCAATCTGGCCGCCTTGCGGAATTCGCGCCGCCGAAATCGCGGTTAAATCGCCGCTGTCGGCTTGAGCCGCCAAACCGATGATGTTGGCCAGGCTGGCGGCGCCGGCGTCGAAATTGGTAAAACCGACCAATCCGTTCGCACTGGCGTCGATCACCCACTGCACCCCCAGTTCAGCGGCTTTCTCAGCGGAGATCTCGGCGATAACCGCTTCCACCAGCACTTGAGCACGGCGCACGTCCAACTGGGCAATCACCGAACGAATCGAGCGGATGACCTCCGGCGGCGCGGTGATCACCAGCGCGTTGGTCGCCTCGTCGGCCTGAATATCCACCAGGCTGTTGCTATTGCTACTGCTACCGCCCGGCGGCGCGGCTTGCCCGCCCGGCACCGGTGCGTTGCGCGCGGCTTCGCTGCTCAGATTCTTGCTGACACCCTGCAACACCGTCACCAGATCCTTGGCCTTGGCGTAGCGCAGGTAGACCACCTGGGTGTTGCCGCCGCTGTCTACCGGGGTATCCAGATGGGCAATCAGCGTCCGCAACCGTAACCGCGACAGATTGTCTCCGCTCAACAGAATGCTATTGGTGCGCTCGTCCGCCACCATGCGCGGCGGCGTGCCGACAGTGGCGGCCGGATCGTTGCGGGCTTTGCCCTGTTCCAAGGCGGTGAGCACCCGTACCACTTCGGTGGCCGAGGCATGCCGCAAAGCCACGATCTCGACTTCCTCGTTGCTGGCCAGATCGATCCGGCCGATAATGCTGGCGATGCGTTCGACGTTGGCGGCGCTATCGGAAACGATCAGAACGTTAGTCGGCGTGTAGGCCGCCAAATGCCCCTGCGGCGGGATCAGCGGGCGCAGGATGGGCACGATCTGGGCAGCGGAGACGTTCTGGACCTGGATGACCCGGGTGACGACCTGATCCGGCTCGGCACCCGCTTGCCCGTCCACGGTGGGAATGCTTTCCTGCTTGGCCCCCGCCGCCGGCACGATCTTGATCACCTTGCCACTGGGCACGGCGGCGAAGCCATGCACGCCCAGCACCGCCAGAAACACTTCGTAGAGTTCCTTTTCGTCCATCGGTTTAGCGGAAATAATCGTCACCCGGCCCTTGACTCGGGGATCGACGATGAAGTTCTTGCCGGTCAGCACCGACATGCTTTCCACCAGAGCGTTGATGTCGGCATCCTTGAGGTTCAAGGTTACCGGCGCAGCCCACACTGGTGCGGCGAGCAGCAGGCCCAGCAGCAACGCGCCCAGTGTCCAGCAGTGCGAGAGCCATCTGCGGAAAATCAATGGCCTGTTGGGCCGGGGGATCATCATAGTCATTGTCTGGTCTGATCGTTGGGCACTAGCCCCCGATTATCAGGGAACTGGCCCGTTCAGGGAAAAAAGCAGGGGGATTTCGGCGCCATCGCGCAGCACCCGCACGTTGATCTGATCGGCGCTCAGCACGTCATGCAAAAGGCTGAAACCCTGTAGGGGATTGTTGATATGGGTGCCGTTGACTTCGGTAATCACATCGCCACTGTTCAGACTGAGTTGCCGCATCAGTCGCCGATCCCGCCCCGGCCGCAGCCGGAACCCGATGAATTGGCCGTTTTGCACGTAGGGGCTGGCGAAAGCAATATTTTCCAAGACTTGCGGCCGAACCGCCGCCTCGTCGCGCAACTGCTGCGCCACGGCGGTCGCATCGATCACTTGGGGTACGGTGGAGCCGGTGGGTTCGGGTTCCGGTTCGGGCATGGGCTCCACGGGCGGCGGGCTTTCCGGGGTGGATGGCGGGCGGACGGTCTCGTCCAGCTTGGGGAGATTGAGCACTTCCCGCCGACCCTGGCGGGACACGACTACATGGTCGCGCTGGATCTGCTCCAGCCGGGCGCCGCCAGGCAGGGGATCGCCGACATGATAGCCGCGTTCCAGACCGCTGCCTTCGGCGATGAGGGCCAACGCCCGGTCGTCGCCTCGTTCGATGAAGAATACCCCGGCCAGACGCAGGTTGAGCGGGGTTACCGGAATGACGGAAAGTGGCGCTATGGCAGCCTGGGTGGTCTCCGCCCGCCCAAACAGATGCCAAGCGACGATGGCGGCGTCATCAACTCGTCCGGCGGGACTTGCGGGTTCGGCGGCGGACGAACCCGGCGCCGATGTTGCCCGAACCGACGGCGACAACCAGCCGGACAGAACGGCCAGCGTCAGTTGCGCCAGGGAAGCGGCCAGCAGAACGACCAGGATGACGTTGATCGCCCGCACGGCGACCGGTAGCCAAACCTCCGGGCGCGGCAAGGCCAGCCACATGCGTTTTTTTACCGCCAGCAGGGCGCGTTGTGCGAAATCGGTCAAGATGGGGTTCTGGGTGCAAACGGAGTTCCGACACGCTTTGAGAATAACAAAAAATCCGCCGTCAACCCTGCGTTTTTCGCTTCAGACCCCGTTCCAAGTCCGGTGCCCGCGTCGCGCGATCAGCAACGCCAACAATAACGCCAACAATACCGAATCATTGATCGGGAGCGGTAAACCGTATCCTTCAGTCCGCTAGTTTCCCCCAGCGTCGCCGCCAAGACGCCGATGACGGCCAGCGCGGTGCAACCTATCCGAATCCGTTTTTGCCGTCACAACCGTGAGATCGTTTCCGGAACCTGTTGGACCGTGCACAACCACGATGCAGCCAAGATCCGTCCCATCAGGGTGTTCCCAACAGGTCGAAGCACTATTACGATCGCTTGCTCAATCATCGTAATAGTGGCGGTGATGCTTGTAGTGCCCCCGGTGCCGACCGGGATGGCGATAGTAAGACGGTGGACCGTAGTCACGATAACCGTGCCGGTCCACATAGATGACATCGGGCTGGCGGTAGCGTCGGGTGGTCATCGCGGTTCCGGCGGCGCCACCCAGCGC
>JBATDL010000008.1:0-10075 GCA_049663445.1 Candidatus Competibacter sp. | reverse complement strand
GTACAGATGGGTGATCACGCCCTGCGGCAGGTTCCAGGCTTCGATCTTGTTGTCCACCGCCAGCGCTTGCAGCTTCGGCACCAGCCCCCAATGCCCGCCGATGATGCGCCGGACCAGCCCCTCGTGGCCGAAGTGATTGAGGCCGCGGGTTTTGCCGTCGCCTTGGCCGGCGGCGTAGACCAGGGTTAGATCGTGGGGTTTGTCCAGCATCGGCGCGTCGGGGGTCAGATACAGTTCCTCTACGGCGCAGGCGATGTCCTCGGCGAAGCCGGTGCCCACGAAGCCACTGGTGGCCACCGTATCACCGGAGCGGATCAGGCTTACGGCCTCGCGAGCGCTGACCACCTTGCCGCGTTCGGGGATGTGAAGTGAGGTGAGCAGGGGATGCTGCATGAGGATGTTCCTCGTCGGAGTTGAGGACCGCCGCCCGCCAGCGCGGACGGTGGTGCGGGGTCAGAAGTTGCCGAACAGCGTTCCCAGGGCGATGACCACCATCAGGGCGCTCAACGAAATCACCATGGACACCATGAAGATATCAAAGTAGGACTGCCGGTGCGTCAACCGGCAAACGCCCAGCAGAGTGATCACCGCATGACCAAGGTGTTGCCGGAAGAAGCCTTTTTCCAGCACATGTGTTCTGGCTGGTCGCCCATACCGACCGACTGCGGCTCAAGCGGGTGCAGGTGGTGTGAGATTATCTGCGCTCGCTGATCGACGCGCACCGCCGGCCGTTTCTTCGCGGCGAGGAAAATTGACGGGAGAACGGAGCGTCTTCGGCGATGACTGGGAACAGACTCAGCGCCGGTTGCCGACGCAGTAGCTGCCCTGGGTGTGGTAGCCGCTGGGGCAGGGACCGTTTTTGGGGACGGCGGCGGGCGGATGGTCCCGGTTGCCGACGCAGTAGTGGCCCTGAGTGTGGTAGCCGCTGGGGCAGGGGCCGTTTTTGGGCAGGATCTCAGTGGTGGCCGGGACGACGGCAATCGGGATCAGGTTGAGTAATATAGTCTTCCCAATGCTGATTCGTACATCGCTAGGGCTGCTCGAAAGGATTTGGTCATTAAAACAGTAGGTTACTTGTAAGATATGTCCAGCTCTAGATTGGGACCTCTATAAAGCCAGGGCGAAACGTGAGCAAACCGGCATGAGGGGAAAGCTCCTGCTACAAGCGCGGGCCAACAGATCGGGGCGGTAGGCGAAAGGTATTTCAAGCCTTACTCATCGCCCGAATCCAGTTGTTCGACCAGCGCCGTTCTCAGTGCCGTGTATTTCCCCGAGTTGCTCAAAGGCAGGTTGTCCCGGTCGGTGACGAAAAATACGTCCTCGGCTCGGGCGCCGATGGTGGCGATCTTGGCGTTATGCACCTGTACCCCGCATTCCATGAATACCTGGCCAACCAGGCACAGCAGCCCTGGCCGGTCCCAGGACACCAGTTCCACCAAAGTGCGGCCGTTGGCCTGATCCTCGCGGAACGAAACTAAGGTCGGCATTTGAAATGCTTTTTGAATCCGGGAAATGTGTCGATTGGGCACCGGCGGCGTTATGTCCGGCCGGCCCAGATAGTGCAGTAGGGTGGAGGTGATTTCCTTGATCCGCCGTCGGTCGTGGATCGGTGAGCCGGAGTCTTCCAGTACCGTGAAGCTGTCCAGGGTGTAACCGCAGTGACCGGTGATGATGCGGGCATCGAGAATGGTCAGTCCCAACTGGTCGAGGATGGAGGTGATCAACGCGAACAGGTTGTCCTGGTCGCGGGTGTAGATAAAGACTTCGGTACCGCCCCGGCCGGGATCATCGCGGGCCATGACCAGCGGCCGCTCGTTGTGTCCCTTCTTGAGGATTGCGCGGGTGTGCCAGACGATCTCGTCGGTGGAATGACGCAGGAAATAGTCGTCGCCGAAGCCTTCCCACACCCGATTGATACGTTTTCCATCGATTTTGGCGGCGCGCAGCCGTTGCCGCGCCTGTGCCTGTGCTTCGCGGAGGCGTTCCTCCTTGTCGATCGGGTGGTCCAGCCCGCGCCGCAACGCTTGGCGGGTGGCCTTGTATAAGGTCCACAGCAGCGACGCCCGCCAGGTGTTCCACAAGTTGGGATTGGTGCCGCGGATATCGGCGACCGTCAGCAGGTAAAGGTAATCCAGATGCATCTGATCGCCCATTTGCAGGGCGAATTGATGGATGACATCCGGGTCGTGGATATCTTTCTTCTGCGCGGTCAGCGATAACGTCAGATGGTGGCGCACCAGCCAGGCCACCAGTCGGGTATCGAAACTGCTGAGCCCGTGCTGGCGGCAGAACCGTTCGGCGTCCTGAGCGCCCAGGATGGAATGGTCGCCGCCGCGCCCCTTGGCAATGTCGTGGTACAGACCGGCGACGTAAAGCAGCTCCGGCTTGGGTAGTTGCTCCATGATCGCGCTGTATTCCGGGTCCTGCTGGGCGAAT
This sequence comes from Candidatus Competibacter sp., assembly GCA_049663445.1. Classification (GTDB taxonomy): domain Bacteria; phylum Pseudomonadota; class Gammaproteobacteria; order Competibacterales; family Competibacteraceae; genus Competibacter. The sequence goes on along the minus strand of JBATDL010000008.1, from coordinate 7,639 downwards.
TGGGGGAGGAAAAACCGTCGCAGGTTGCGCACCACGAACAGGATGTGCTGGTCGACGGTGTAGGCGTGGAACAGGTCGTATTGCATCCGCCCGAGGATGTTGCCAAATTCCGGCAGGTAGGCCGGCAGCACGCCGTAGGCGTTCATCAGCCGCAGTTGCAGCGTCACTCCGTGCGGCTGGCGCAGGATCTCCATGAACAGGCTGCGCGGGCGCACGTCGTTGCGGAACTTGTCGTCGATCAGCGGCCGGTGGTCGCGGATCAGGCGAATGGTGGAGGCGCGCAGACCCTTGATTTCCGGGTGTTGCTGCAAGACCAGAAAAATTTCCAGCAGCGCGAACGGGTAACGCAGAAATACGTTGGGCTGGGTCACTTCCAGGTAGCCGCGGCGGACCTGGAAGCGGCGGTTGATGGGCTGCGGTTCGCCTGGTTCGTCGGCCAGTAGAATCGCCTCCTCGAACAGTTGCAGCAGCATCTCGTTCAGCCGGCTAAGTGCGTTGACGGTGCGATAGTAGCGCTGCATGAATTGCTCGACCGCCAGGCTGTGATCCTGATCCCGGTAGCCGAACTGCTGAGCGATTCGGCGCTGGTGATCGAACAGCAGCGTGTCTTCGCGGCGTCCGGTCAGCGCATGCAGGGCGAAGCGTACCTGCCAGAGAAAATTGCGGCAGTCGATCAGCTCGTCGTATTCGCTCGGGCTGAGGAATCCGTGGCTCACCAGTTCCTGCAGGGTGCTGGCGCCGAAATGCCGTTTGGCCACCCAGCCGATCATCTGCATATCGCGCAGCCCGCCGGGGCCATCCTTGATATTGGGCTCCAGGTTAAAGGCGGTTTCGTTGTATTTATGGCAGCGTTGGCAGCGTTCCCGCTGCTTGGATTCAAAGAAAGCAGTGTCTGGCCAGATACGGTCGGGGCCAGTGGCGGCGCGCATTTGCTCAAACAGCGCCGATGAGCCGGTTAATAGCCGCGCTTCCATCAGGCTGGTGGCGACCGTGATGTCGGCGGCGCCTTCGTGGACGCAGTCCTCAAGCGTGCGCACGCTATGCCCGACTTCCAGCCCGATATCCCACAGGAAGGTCAGAAAATCCTCCAGCCCGGAACGGCGGGTTTCCAGCGCCCGTTCGTCCAGCAGGATCGTGATGTCCACATCCGAGCTCGGATGCAGCTCGCTGCGACCGTAGCCCCCGACCGCCGCCAGCGCCAGATCCGGGGTGTCGGCCTCGAAAAACCGCAGCCAGACGAACCGCAGCAATTCATCCATCAAGCCAGCGCGGGCAGGCACCAGTTCGTGTGCGGGAACGCCTTGCTGAAACAGTTCCTTGAACCGGGCATCGCTTTGTTTGAGCAGGGTCCGGAACACGGCCAGCGGGTTGGCGGCCGCAACCAGATCGTGGGCGAAAGCCTCCGCATCGAACAGGGCGATCTCGGCCCGCCGCAAGCTGTCCGGCGGCGGTTCGGCGCGGACGGCAAATGCGGGCGCGGCGGCGGACGGAACAGCGAAGTCGGTGACGGCCATGGGATCTTCCGGAGTATGGTGGGCGCTTACAGCGGATCGCCTGGGTGCGGCGTGAGGACTTCATGACCGGTTTCGGTCACTAGCACGGTATGCTCCCATTGGGCGGAAACGCTGTGATCCTTGGTGATCACGGTCCAACCGTCGGGCAGCAACTTGACGTGCCGTTTACCGGCGTTGATCATCGGTTCGATGGTGAAGATCATGCCGGGGACCAGCTCGACGCCGGTGTCGGGGTCGCCGTAATGCAGCACCTGCGGTTCTTCGTGGAATTCCCGGCCAATGCCGTGACCGCAGTACTCACGCACCACCGAGCAGTGCTGGGCTTCGGCGTGCCGTTGGATGGCGTGGCCGATGTCGCCGAGGCGGATGCCGGGCCGTACCATCTCGATGCCGATACACAGGCATTCGTAGGCCACCCGGCTGACGCGTTGCGCGGCGACCGGCGGGGCGCCGACGTGAAACATCCGACTGGTGTCGCCGTGATAGCCGTCCTTGATCACCGTGATATCGATGTTGAGCACGTCGCCCTTTTTCAGTTTTTTCGGTCCGGGAATACCGTGGCAAACCACATGGTTGATCGAGGTGCAGATGGATTTTGGAAAACCGCGATAGTTGAGTGGAGCGGGGATCGCCTGCTGGACGTCGATGATGTACTCGTGGCAGATCCGGTCCAGCTCCTCGGTGGTGACTCCCTCTCGCACATGTGCTTGGATCATGTGGAGCACCTCGGCGGCCAACCGGCCAGCGACACGCATTTTGTCGATTTCTTCCGGCGTCTTGAGAGTGATGCTCATCGATTTCCTGGGGTTTTTCTGGAACATGGTGTCGGTCTGCGGGCGTATGGGCGATGGGCAGGGGACCGCGTTCGGAGCGGGCCGCGGTGTTTGGGACAGTGCCTGCGGGCAGCGGTTCATTTGGTTTTCCCAAGCGATCCATGGTATAAAGCGCGCGCCTTTTAGGCAAACCTTCTAGCGTTGCATACACTTCGCACATTCGCCGGCACGGGCGACCGGGTGCCCCCATGGGGGGTCGTCGCTTGGGGCGAATGGAGGCTTAACCCTCAATCCTTAAGGAGAATTTCAGCAATGGCGACCATTTCCATGCGCCAGATGCTGGAGGCCGGTGTGCATTTCGGCCACCAGACCCGTTACTGGAATCCCAAAATGGCCCCGTACATCTTCGGGGCGCGCAGCAAGATCTACATCATCAACCTGGAAAAGACCCTACCGCTGTATCTGGATGCGCTGAATTTCATCGGACGGCTGGCTTCCAAGGGTGGCAAGATCATGCTGGTGGGCACCAAGCGCTCGGCACGCGAAGCGACCGCCGAAGCGGCGCTCCGCTGCGGTATGCCCTATGTCAACCACCGCTGGCTGGGCGGTATGCTGACCAATTTCAAGACTGTCCGCCAGTCCATCAAACGGCTCAAGGATTTGGAATTGATGGCTCAGGACGGCACTTTCGAACGTCTGGCCAAAAAGGAAGTCATCGGTTTACGGCGGGATATGGACAAGCTGGAACGTAGCCTGGGCGGTATTAAGGACATGAATAGCCTGCCGGACGCGCTGTTCGTGATTGACGTTGGCCACGAGAGCATCGCCGTGCAGGAAGCCAACAAACTGGGGATCCCGGTGGTTGGAGTGGTCGATAGCAACAATTCGCCCGATGGTATCAGCTATATCATCCCCGGCAACGACGATGCCATCCGTTCTATCCAGCTCTATGTGGGCGGTCTGGCGGAAGCGGTGCTGGAAGGCCGTGCGGTGCTGACCTCGGGCCGTGTCGAGGAAGAGTTCATCGAAATCCCGGAGGAAGAGGCGCTGCCGGCGAGCGATGGCGTTTGATCTTCGCTGATCTTCGCTGATTTCCGATCAATACCGGGTTTTGCCAAAGAGGCTCGTGTGCCTGACGCTCGCGAGCCTTTTTAATGAGTTCGGTTCAGTCCGGTTTCAGATTGGTTGCGGTAAATTTATTCTTATGAGGTACGTGAGCATGGTGGCAATTACGGCGACGCTGGTTAAGGAACTGCGCGAACGCACGGGTTCAGGGATGATGGAATGCAAAAAGGCCCTGCAGGAGACTCAGGGCGATATCGAAGCGGCGGTCGAATTGATGCGCAAGGCCGGACAGGCCAAGGCCGACAAGAAAGCCAGCCGGATAGCTGCCGAGGGTTTGGTTGTCATCAGGCAGGCGGTCGGTGCGGCGGCCATGGTCGAGATTAACTGCGAAACCGATTTCGTCACCAAGAACGACGATTTCCGGGAATTCGCCACCGCCGTGGTCGAGGTGGTCCTGAATAGCGAACCCGCCGACCTGGAAGCACTGCTGGCCTTGAATATGGCGAACGGCCAGAGCGTCGAACAGAACCGGCGGGAGTGCATCGCCAAAATCGGCGAGAACATCAATGTCCGCCGCTTTACCCGGCTGGCGGCACCCGGTGGCGTGCTGGGCAGTTATCTGCATGGGACCCGCATCGGCGTGCTGGTCGAGCTGGATGGTGGCGATGGCGATTTGGCCAAGGATATCGCCATGCATATCGCCGCCAGCCGGCCGTTGTGCGTCGGCGCCGACCAGATACCAGCCGAACAGATCGCCAAGGAGAAGGAAATTTTTGCGGCGCAAGCGGCGGCCAGTGGCAAGCCGGCTAATATCATCGAGAAGATGGTGGAAGGGCGGCTACGCAAGTACTTCGATGAGATTACTCTGCTTGGCCAGCCCTTCGTCAAGGATCCCGAGCAAAGCGTGGAAAAACTGCTTAAGGCCCATCAAGCCCGGGCGATCCGGTTCGAACGTTTTGAACTGGGTGAAGGAATTGAGAAAAAGTCCGACAATTTTGCCGCCGAGGTGATGGCTCAGGTGCGAGGCGACTGACGCACGACCTGCTTCCGCTGCCGCCAATCTGCGGTTACAGTACAATTTCCTCAGTGCCGATAGGCAGGTTGCACGATGCCCATGCCGGATTTCAGACCAGCGTTCAAGCGGATTCTTCTCAAGCTCAGCGGCGAAGTCCTGATGGGCGAGGGTGACTACGGCATCGACCCCGACGTACTGGCGCGCATTGCGGGCGAGGTGCGGGAACTGTGTCGGTTTGGGGTTGAGGTGGGCATGGTCATCGGTGGTGGCAACCTGTTTCGAGGAGCTGGCCTGGCCAAGAAGGGGATGGATCGGGTCGCGGCCGATCACATGGGTATGCTGGCCACGGTCATGAATTCGCTGGCGATGCAGGATACCCTGGAGCGGCTGGGGGTGTTCACCCGAGTGATGTCGGCGATCCGCATCAATGAGGTTTGCGAGGACTACATTCGCCGCCGCGCCATCCGCCATCTGGAAAAGGGCCGAGTGGTGATTTTCGCCGCCGGTACCGGCAACCCCTTTTTCACCACCGATTCCGCCGCCAGCTTGCGGGCCATCGAAATCAGCGCTGAGGTAATGCTCAAGGCGACCAAGGTGGACGGTATCTATTCAGCGGATCCTTTTAAGGATCTCAATGCGGTGCGTTACGATCGCCTGACCTACGACGAGGCTCTGGCGCGCAAGCTACAGGTGATGGACGCCACGGCTATTGTCATGTGTCGGGAAAACGACATACCGCTGAAGGTTTTCAATATCAATCGCCACGGGAACCTGGTACGGGTTGTGTGCGGCGAGAGCGTGGGCACCACCGTGGTGCGGGAATGACGACCATGATCGATGACATCAAGAAAGAAGCGGCTGACCGGATGGCCAAGAGCGTGGATAGCCTCAAGCAGGAATTGACCAAACTGCGGACCGGCCGCGCGCATGCCAGCCTGCTGGATCATATTACGGTCAGCTACTACGGTAGTGAGGTGCCGCTTGGCCAGGTAGCTTCGGTCGGCGTCAGCGACGCGCGCACCCTGTTAGTGACGCCGTGGGAAAAGAATATGGTGGGACCCATCGAGAAGGCGATTTTAAAGTCCGATCTGGGTTTGAATCCCGCTTCCGCTGGGACAGTAATCCGGGTGCCGTTGCCGGCGCTGACCGAAGAGCGTCGCCGCGATCTGGTCAAAGTGGTTCGACAGGAAGGTGAAGGCGCCAAAGTGGCGATTCGTAACATTCGCCGCGATGCCAACAACCAACTCAAGGCCTTGCTCAAGGAAAAGAAGATCGCCGAGGACGCGGAACGCCAGGCCCAGGACGAGACTCAGAAACTCACTGACCGGCATATTCAGGATGTGGATAAGGTACTCGCGGCCAAGGAAGCCGAATTGATGGAGATTTGAAGCGCCAGCACGGGCTGCCCGCAGTGAGCGTGAACCTGACGAGGAATTTCTCAAATGTTGGTTGACGTCCCGATGTCACGGGCGCCGTGCCAGCCGTTACCCCGCCACATCGCCATTGTCATGGACGGCAACGGTCGCTGGGCGCAGCAGCGATCCCTGCCGCGAACGGTGGGCCACCGGGAGGGCGCCAGAGCAGTGCGTCGGATCGTGCAGGCGTGCAGCGAGCGCGGCATTGAAGTGCTGACGCTATTTGCTTTCAGCAGCGAGAACTGGCAGCGGCCGCGACCGGAGGTCGAGGTGCTGTTGAAGCTGTTTTTGACCACTTTGCGTGGCGAAATCCGCCGGCTGGACACCGCCAACGTGCGGTTGCGCTTCATTGGCGATTACAGCGCCTTTCCCGCAAACTTGCAGGATTACATCGTCAAGGCCGAGCGGCGGACCACTGCCAACACCGGTTTGACCCTGGTCATCGCCGCTAACTACGGCGGACGCTGGGATTTGGCCCGGGCAGCGAGCCGGGTGGCCGAAGCCGTGCTGGAGGGCCGATTGCAACCAAGCGATATTACCCCGGCTGTTTTGCACCCTTTTACCTGTTTGTCCGATCTGCCCGAGCCGGATCTATTCATCCGTACCGGTGGCGAGCAGCGTATCAGCAATTTTCTGCTCTGGCAGATGGCGTATGCCGAGCTGTATTTTACCGACCGGCTTTGGCCGGATTTCGATGCTGATGATCTGGAATCCGCCTGCGCCGCATTTGCCAGCCGGCAGCGGCGCTTTGGTCGAACCGCCGAACAGGTGATGCAAAGCCAACATGCTTAAACAGCGAGTCATAACGGCGGTCGTGCTGGCTGTGCTGGTCATCTGGGCGGTCATGAAACTGCCATTGGCCGGTTTCGGCCTGCTGCTGCTGGCGGTGATCCTGCTGGGCGCTTGGGAATGGGCCGGACTGGCGGGGTTGAACGGGCCGCGCCATCGCCTGATGTACGGTGGGTTGGTGCTGATCCTGATCCTGGTACTCTGGCCTTGGGTGGGCAACGTCACCTTCGTTGCCGGGTTGCTGGGCTGCGTGTTGGCCGGCTGGTGCTATGCTCTATTTTGGATGTGGCGCTACGCCGCCCGCCCCGAGCGCCAAGACCGCCCGGCGACCGTCGCGGTAGCCGGTGTGATCGTGCTGGCGGCGCCTTGGGTGGCGTTGATGGCGCTGCGGGACGAATTTGGACCGGCCTATGTATTGTTCCTGTTTCTGCTGGTCTGGATCGCCGATATCGGCGCCTATTTCGCCGGTCGTCGTTGGGGGCGGCGCAAGCTGGCGGTCGCCATCAGTCCGGGCAAGACTTGGGCAGGAGTGTTGGGCGCCGGAGCAGCCGCGCTCATGTTTGCGCTGGCCGGTGCGGCGGTACTGGGCGTGGGTGCGCGCTGGCCCTGGTTCGTGGCAGTCTGCATGGTGACGGTCGGTTTCTCCATCGCCGGGGACCTATTTGAGAGCATGCTGAAGCGACAGTGTGGCAAGAAGGATAGCGGCACGCTGTTGCCCGGTCACGGCGGCGTGCTCGATCGGGTTGATAGCCTGACCGCCGCCGCGCCGGTATTCCTGCTGGGGCTGTACGGAATGCGGGGATGAGCGAGCGTATCGGAGTTGCCATCCTGGGTTCGACTGGTTCGATCGGCGCCAGCACCCTCAATGTACTGCAACGCCATCCCGATCGTTTCCAGATTGTAGCCCTGACCGCTCATCGGGATATCGAGGCGCTGTTCCAGCAGTGCCTGACGCACGAACCGGATGTTGCGGTTCTGGCCGATGCCGTCGCCGCCGAGCAGTTGCGAGAGCGGTTGCGGGCGGCGGGCCGGTCGGTTGAGGTGCTGGCCGGCGGCGCTGGGCTGGAG
>JBATDL010000007.1:0-3169 GCA_049663445.1 Candidatus Competibacter sp. | reverse complement strand
TTTACCGGCGTGTTCGCCCGGCCGGTCAAATCCAGCGACCGCTATTTTACCGTGCTTGCCCGCCCCAGCGATTTGCCTCATCCCCGCTTGGGTCTGGCCATCTCCCGCAAGGTCGCCAAATCCGCCGTGGCGCGCAACCGGCTCAAGCGAGTGGTGCGCGAAAGCTTCCGACACCACCAGCGACGGCTCGGCGGGCTGGACTGCGTGGTGATGGGTCGCGCCAGTGCGGTGGAGCAGGACAACACAATCCTGTTTGCCTCGTTGCAGCGGCACTGGCGGAGGTTCACGCGGCCATGCGCGCCATCCTGATCGTCCTGATCCGCAGCTACCAACTCCTGCTCAGCCCGTTGTTGGGCAACCACTGCCGTTTTTATCCGAGCTGTTCCCAGTATGCCCGCGAGGCCATCGAGCGCCATGGCGCCCTGCGCGGCGGTTGGCTGGCGATCCGGCGCGTGCTGCGCTGCCATCCCTGGCATCCGGGTGGCGTCGATCCTGTTCCCGAACCTGTCCCGAAGGACTGATGATGGAAAATCAACGTTTGTTGCTGGGCGCCGCCATGGCGTTCGTGCTGTTTCTGCTGTGGCAGAACTGGCTGGAATTTCAGGCCAAGAAACATCCGCCGCCGGCCTCGCCGGTCGCTTCGGTGCCGGCCAGTTCAAGCGGCTCGGCCAGCCCCGTGGGATCCGCCTTGCCGGCGCTGAAGCCCGGTGAGGACGTGCCGACCGCCGCGCCAGCGGTAGGTGCGGGACCTCAAGCCCTGGGTGGTGGCCTGCGGGTGCGGGTCGTCACCGACGTGTTCGAGGCCGAGATCGACACCCTGGGTGGCGACCTGCGCCAGGTCGGATTGCGCACCTACCCGGAATCGGTGCAGCAGCCGGATCAACCCTTTCAGTTGCTCAAGGATAACGGAGCGGACATTTTCATCGCTCAGTCTGGTTTGCTGGCGCTGAATGACGCGCCCGCCCCCAATCATTACGCGCAGTTTAGCGCCGAGCAGGACGAATACCGGCTGGCGGACGGTCAGGACACGCTGGAAGTACAGTTGAACTGGTCGGACCCGTCCGGTTTGAAGGTGGTCAAGACCTACATTTTCCACCGTGGCAGTTTCCTGGTGGACCTGAACCAGCGTGTGGAAAACAGCAGCGCCGACGACTGGCAGGGCAGTCAGTATCGCCAGTTCCAGCGCACCCCGCCGCATAAGGCCCACAGCTACTTTGGCGGCGGTGTGGTGACCTATACCGGCGCGGTGATTTCCACGCCCGAACAGCGCTACGAGAAAATTTCCTTCGGCGACATGGACAAAAAGGAGCTGAACCAGTCGGTCAAGGATGGCTGGGTCGCCATGATCCAGCATTATTTTCTCGGCGCGTGGCTGCCGAACCCGGGCGAGACCGACGATTTCTATACTCGGGTGGTCGGCGGCAACCGCTATGTCGTGGGGATGCGCGGCGCGGCGCAGACCATACCGGCCGGCGCGACCGGCGATTTCCGCACCCGCCTGTTCGTGGGTCCCAAGTTGCCGAGCGTGCTGGCGGAAATCGCCCCCAACCTGCAACTGACCGTGGACTACGGCAAGTTGACCGTCATCGCCGAGCCGCTGTTCTGGTTGCTGAAATGGATTCACGCCATCCTCGGCAACTGGGGCTGGGCGATCATCTTCCTTACCCTGTTGATCAAGCTGACGTTCTACAAGCTGTCGGAAACCAGCTACCGCTCCATGGCCAACATGCGCCGGTTGGCGCCGGAACTGACCCGGCTCAAGGAGTTGTACGGCGACGACAAGCAGAAGATGAACGAAGTGATGATGGGCCTGTACAAAAAGGAAAAGGTCAATCCGCTGGGAGGCTGCCTGCCGATTGTGGTGCAGATTCCGGTGTTCATCGCGCTGTACTGGGTGCTGGTGGAAAGCGTGCAGTTGCGTCAGGCGCCGTTCATGTTCTGGATCAGGGACATGTCGATCCCGGACCCGTACTACGTGTTGCCGCTGATTATGGGCGTCACCATGTTCGCCCAGCAGAAGCTGAGCCCGGCGCCGCCCGATCCGATCCAGGCCAAGGTGATGATGGCGCTGCCGATCGTGTTCACCTTCATGTTCCTGTGGTTCCCGTCCGGGCTGGTGTTGTACTGGGTGGTGAACAACATGCTGTCCATCACCCAGCAGTGGATCATTACCAAGCGGGTGGAATCGGGCGCCGACGCGGCGACGCTCAAGGCCAAGTCCGGATCGGGGCTCGGTAAGCAGGCCAAGAAACTGCTGACGCTCGCCAAGCAAGCCTTGCCCAATTCGAAGAATCCCGGTAAGCGCAAGAAGTGATGGCGTCGCAAGCACTGAGCTCCCACCCCAACCCTCCCTCGCAAGGGGTGAGGGAGTGTACTTCCCGCTCTCCCTGAGGGAGAGGGCGCGTGACCGCGACCACCATCGCCGCCATCGCCACCCCGCCCGGTCGGGGTGGCATCGGCGTGATTCGGGTGTCTGGGCCGGCGGTTCCCGCCATTGCCGTGGCCGTGTGCGGCATCGTGCCCGCACCGCGACAAGCTGCTTTACGCCACTTCCGCTCGGACGATGGCGCGGTGCTCGACGAAGGCATCGCCCTCTATTTTCCCGCTCCCCATTCCTTCACCGGCGAGGATGTGCTGGAACTTCAGGGTCACGGCGGACCCGTGGTGCTGGATTTGCTGCTGGCGCGAGTGGTGGAATTGGGCGCCCGCTTGGCCCGACCGGGGGAATTTTCCGAACGCGCTTTTCTCAACGATAAACTCGACTTGGCCCAGGCCGAGGCGGTTGCCGACCTGATCGCCAGCGACACCGTCGCCGCCGCTCGCGCCGCCCTGCGCTCCTTGCAAGGCGAGTTTTCCCGGCGGGTGCAAAGCCTGGTCGAGGGCTTGATCGAGTTGCGGATCTACGTCGAGGCGGCGATTGACTTCCCCGAGGAAGAGATCGATTTCCTCGCCGACGGGATCGTTGCCGGGCGCTTGCGGGATTTGCGGGAGCGTTTGGGCGAGTTGCAAGCCACCGCCGGCCAGGGCCGCTTGCTACGCGATGGCATGACCGTGGTGATCGCCGGTCGGCCGAACGCCGGCAAGTCCAGCCTGCTCAATCATCTGGCCGGGCGCGAAGCGGCCATCGTCATCGCCGTGTTCGGCACCACCCGCGACGTGCTGCGCGAGC
>JBATDL010000006.1:0-7571 GCA_049663445.1 Candidatus Competibacter sp. | reverse complement strand
CTTGCGGCGGTTCCGGCAAGCTCAGCAGCAGGGTAATCATTCGCTGCACCTGCGATTTATCGGCCGCGCCGCTGCCTACCACCGCCTGCTTGATGGCGCGCGGCGCGTATTCGCTGACCGGCAATCCGGCCAGCACTACGGCGCACAGCGCCGCGCCCCGGGCCTGTCCGAGCTTGAGCGCCGAATCGGGATTGCGGTGCATGAACACTTGTTCGACCGCGACTTCCGCCGGTTGCCAGGACTGGATCACGGCGGTCAACCCCTCGAAGATGGTCTTCAGGCGCTCCGGCAGCGACCGGTCGCTGCCGGTCTGGATACAACCGCTGGCGATATGGTGGCTGCGTGGTCCGTCCATGTCGACGATGCCATAGCCGGTGATCCGCGAGCCGGGATCGATGCCCATCAACCGAACCATCGCCACGTTCAGAGTTTCGCCAGGATATCGTCGGAAATGTCGGCGTTGGAGTAGACGTTTTGGGTGTCGTCCAGATCCTCCAGCATCTCCAGCAGCTTGACCATCTTCTGGGCGTCCTCGAAACCGAGGGTGGTGCTGGAGCCGGCGCGCTGGGTCACTTCCGCCGCGTCTGGTTCCAGGCCGGCGGCAGTCATGGCTTGCCTGACCTCCTGAAAAGCGGTCGGACTGGTGAGTACGTCCATCGAGCCGTCCTCGTAGCTCACCACGTCGTCGGCGCCGGCCTCGATGGCGACTTCCATGAGGCGATCTTCGTCGCTGCCGGTCGGATAGCTCAGCACTCCCTGTTCGGTAAACTGGAACGCCACCGAACCGCTGGTGCCGAGATTGCCGCCGCATTTACTGAAGGCGTGACGGACTTCCGCCACCGTGCGGTTGCGGTTGTCGGTCACGGCGTCCACCATCACCGCCACCCCGCCCGGCCCGTAGCCCTCGTAGCGGACTTCCTCGTACTCCACGCCCTCCAGTCCGCCGGCGCCGCGCTTGATGGCCCGATCGACGGTGTCCTTGGGCATATTGGCGGCCAGCGCCTTGTCCACCGCCAGCCGCAATCGCGGGTTGGCGTTAGGGTCGCCGCCGCCCATGCGGGCTGCCACGGTGGTTTCGCGGATCAGCCGGGTGAACAACTTGCCGCGTTTGGCGTCCTGGGTGTTTTTCCGGTGTTGGATGTTCGCCCATTTGCTATGTCCAGCCATGCGAAGCCTCTTGCGTCAATTAAGCGTCAGTGCCTGAAAAATCAGGGTCAGTTTACCATCCCCTCTTCCGGTCGCGCAGAGCGGACATGGCGAAACCGGCCGGTGGCAAAAAACGCGCAGGCCTGAGTGATCGTCGTTGGATCCACCAGCATCTGCATATGTGAAACCGGCAGGCAAATATGATCGACCATGCCGGGAAACTGAGTTTCGACCACCGCGATCATGCCGTCGGACGGCGCCGGCATGCCGGGGAACAACAGGCCCAGGCCGATGTTTAGAGTGCCGGCGATCGAACCGAGTGGGTTGGGCGCGACCCAGGCCGGCGCATCGCCCATCAGCCCACCCTCTAAGCCGCCTTGGCCCACGAACAGGCCCAACCCGCTGTCGTGCATGATGCGAGCGGCGTAGCTGCCCTGATGGGGTGTGCCCAGGGTCACGATACGACCGGGCCGCTGTTTGGGGTAATGATGGAATAAATGGCGCACCACCAAGCCGCCCATGCTGTGGCCCAGGAAATGAGTGACCGGCGTATCCAGCGACTTCAACAAAGCGTGCAAGTCCTCGGCGTTTTCCGCCGGCGAGCGGGTGATGCTCGGATAGGAATAATTCACCGTTTGGTAGCCGGCTTCCTCCAGCCAGTACTCAAGCAGCCGCATCCACAGGCCGTGCACGTACAAGCCATGCACCAGCACCACCGTTTCCCGCTGGACCCCCATGATCGATTCTCCCACGCTGTAGTTTGGTAGGGATGCATTCTAGCGAAATCCGCTGGCGTCCGTTTTCACCGATTCGTAAAACCGCTATCACCCACTTGTAATAGTGTTCAAATGACACTAATATAAAGGTGTAGTTTTTACACCAACATGAAAATACGAATGAACTTACCGAACGCCCGCCCGCCGACCCTGACCACCGATATCGTGCCGTTCGCCATTCGCGGCGAACGTCTGGAGGTGTTGCTGGCGCGACAGACGACGGGCTGGGGGCTGCCCGGTGGTCCGGTCGGCGTGGATGAAGATCTGGATGTTGCCGCCCGCCGCCAGTTGGCCGAGCAGACCGGCCTGCCCGAGGTGTATCTGGAGCAGTTGTACACCTTCGGCCGACCGAACCGCGATCCGGTGCGGCGGATGGTGGCGGTGGCCTACTTCGCGCTGATTCCCATCGCCAGCGGGTTAGCCGGCACGCCGGCCACGGGCGATGCCGTGCGCTGGGCAGCGGTGGACGGATTGCCCCTGTTGGTCCTGGATCACGGCGAGATCGTCGCGGTGGCCCGCCGCCGATTGGCGGCCAAACTGCTGTATTCCACCATCGCGCTGCAACTCATGCCGGAGCGCTTCACCTTGAGCGAGTTGCAGGCGGTCCATGAAATCATCCTGGGCGAACCGTTGGATAAGCGCAATTTCCGCAAGCGGGTGCTGACGCTGGATTGCATCGAAGCTACCGGCGAGCTGGCGCGGCACAGCGGCCGACGGCCGGCGCAGTTGTATCGAGCCCAGCACCCCGGCCAGGTTGAACTGATCAGGTAACGCGATCGACACGGTCGCCGGAGAAACATGCATGAGCGCATTCACTGCCGAGACTTTTATCAAGGACCATCGCCTGTTGCCGGTGCAGGTACCGCCCACCGTGATCGAGACGCTGGACGCTGCCGAAAAAGCGGCGTTGGTGACGAAGATCGAACGCTTGCTGGTGGAACGAGACGCCGCTCTGGTCGCTCATTACTACACCTCGCCCGAATTGCAGGAACTGGCCGAGGCCACCGGCGGCTATGTGTCGGATTCGCTGGACATGGCTCGCTTTGGCACCGAGTGTCAAGCCAGTACGCTGGTGGTGGCGGGCGTGCGCTTCATGGGCGAGACCGCCAAGATCCTCAATCCGGAAAAACGGGTACTGATGCCGGACCTGCATGCTGAGTGCTCGCTGGATCTGGGTTGTCCTCCCGAGGAGTTCGCCGCCTTCTGCGACCAGCATCCCGAGCGAACGGTGGTGGTCTATGCCAATACTAGCGCGGCGGTGAAGGCCCGTTCCGACTGGGTGGTCACCTCGGGTATCGCCCTGGATCTGATACGCCATCTGGCCGAGCGGGGCGAAAAGCTGATTTGGGCGCCCGACCGGCACTTGGGCGCCTACGTGCAGCGGGAAACCGGCGTCGACATGTTGCTATGGAGCGGCTCCTGCGTAGTGCACGAAGCCTTCAAGGCCGATGGGCTGCGCAAGCTGCGCGCCCGGCATCCCGACGCCAAGGTGTTGGTCCACCCCGAATCGCCATTGGACGTGATCGCTCAGGCCGACGTGGTCGGATCGACCACGGCGCTGGTCGAGGCGGCGCGCACGCTGCCGGCGAAGAAGTTCATCGTCGCCACCGACAACGGCCTGTTTCACAAGATGAAGCAGGCGGCGCCGGGTAAGATTTTTCTGGAAGCGCCCACCGCCGGCAAGGGCGCGACTTGCGTCAGTTGCGCGCATTGTCCGTGGATGGCGATGAACGGTTTGCGCAATCTGGCGCAGGTGCTGGAAACCGGCGCCAACGAAATCCTGATCGACGAGGCGATACGCGAGCGGGCGGTCCAGCCGATTCGCCGGCTGCTGAAGTTCGCCAAGCAGCGCAAACAGACGGTACTGGGTAATAACGATGCGTGAGAGGAAGTTTGCTCTAGTCCGGCGCCAAAAACCTGGGCGGTAATGTCCAAGCCCACTCATCGGCGGTGACCGGAAACAGGTGAACAACAACAGTATGTTGTAAAAATGGAAAGGGAAAAAGTGATTCCAATGCGACTACGCTATGAGGGGTGCTTGTTAGGACTGGCGGCGGGCGACGCCTTGGGAACGACGGTTGAATTCAAAGTGCCGGGCAGCTTTTTGCCTCTGACGGATATAGTCGGGGGAGGACCGTTTAGACTGGAAAAGGGGCAATGGACGGATGATACCTCGATGGCGCTTTGCCTTGCGGAAAGCCTCATTGTCCGCCGCTCGTTCGACGCGCGCGATCAAATGGAGCGATATACCCGATGGTGGGGTGAGGGGTATCTCAGCAGCAATGGCCGTTGTTTCGATATCGGCAACACGGTTGCCCGGGCCTTACGGGGCTATGCTCACACTGGGGAACCCTTCTCCGGTCCCACCGATCCCTACTCGGCCGGGAACGGCAGCCTCATGCGCTTGGCGCCGGTTCCCCTGTTCTTTGCGTCCAAGCCCAGAACCGCCATCCAGCTCAGCGCGGAGAGTTCGCGAACGACCCATGGCGCCACGACTTGCCTGGATGCGTGCCGGTACTTCGCGGGACTTCTGATCGGTGCGCTGCAAGGGGTCGCCAAGGAAGAATTGCTGGCACCGCGATACACGCCCGTTGCCCATCTTTGGGAGCAAGAGCCGTTATGTCCTGAGATCGACAAAGTCGCTGCCGGCTCCTTCAAGCGGAAAACGCCGCTGGAAGTCTTCGGGAGCGGCTATGTCGTGGAGTCGCTGGAGGCGGCGCTGTGGGCGTTCAACCGTTCTTCGAATTTTCGGGAAGGCTGCTTGCTGGCGGTGAATCTGGGCTATGACGCCGATACCACCGGCGCCATCTTCGGGCAGTTGGCCGGCGCGTATTATGGCGTCGGCGGCATCCCACAGGCATGGCGTGAATGCTTGGCCCGTGGCGACCTGATCCGGCGCTTGGCCGACGACCTGTTCTAAAAGCGACCCTGAACCGGGATCGCCTCAATTCACCGCCGGCAAACTGTCCAGCGGCCAGCGCGGCAGCACCTCGATCGCCATGCCTTCGCGCTGGCCCGCCGCCAGCCGCCGCCAGCCGGCATAGGCGATCATCGCGCCGTTGTCGGTGCAGAATTCCAGCCGGGGGTAGTAAACCTGTCCCCCCAGTTCCGCGAGCAGCTCGCGCAACCGCTCCCGCAACCGCCGGTTGGCGCCCACGCCGCCGGCCACCACCAGCCGTCGTAATCGAGTGGCTTGCAGCGCCCGTCGGCATTTGATCGCCAGCGTGTCCACCACCGCATCCTCGAAGGCGCGCGCCACGTCGGCCCGATTCGCCGGCGTTGGCTCCAGTCCCCGCCAAGTGTTGATGGCGGCGGTCTTCAGCCCGCTGAAACTAAAATCGCAGCCGGGTCGATCAGTCATCGGCCGAGGGAAACGAAACCGTTGTGGGTCGCCCTGTTCCGCCAACTTGGCCAGCGCCGGCCCGCCGGGATACGGCAGGCCCAGTAGTTTCGCGGTCTTGTCGAACGCCTCGCCGGCGGCATCGTCCACCGACTCGCCCAGAATGCGATACTGGCCGACGCCATCCACTTCCACCAACAGCGAATGGCCTCCGGACACCAGCAGCGCCACGAACGGAAACTCCGGCGGTTCCTGTTCCAGCATCGGCGCCAGCAGATGCCCTTCCATATGATGCACGCCGATGGCGGGAACGTTCCAGGTCCAGGCCAAGCTGCGACCGATGGCCGCGCCGACCAGCAGCGCGCCGATCAACCCCGGCCCACGGGTGTAAGCCACGCCCTCGATCGCGTCCGAAGTCGTGCCCGCTTGCTGGAGGATTTCCCGCAACAGCGGCAACAGCTTGCGCACATGATCGCGCGAGGCCAGTTCCGGTACGACCCCGCCATATTCGGCATGCAGCGCGACCTGGCTGTGCAGCGCGTGCGCCAGCAGACCTCGCGCGCTGTCGTAAAGCGCCACGCCGGTTTCATCACAGGACGTTTCAATGCCGAGAATCAACATGCCGTTTGCCACCTAATCGGTTTCGCACGATCCCATTGGCAAACAGCCTAACATCGGCGAGGTCAAGGTAGAAACAAGTGAGCGGTGGCCACCGGGTTCGATGGGAAATAGAGATGCAGATAACTCGCCGTCAACCGGCGCTGACGATAGATTGCTTCACCGGCTTGCCCCTGCCGACGGGTCGAGAGCGGCGTGGCGTGAGCGTCGATTACGGTTTTCTTGCGCGCCATGCGCCGGGTGTGCCGGTGGTCCACGGTATCCAGTGCGTCGCTCATTCGGTTGGCGGCTCCGGTCGATGAGGGGAAACGTCGGTCCCGATCAGCAGCGCCAGTATTTTGTCCAAGTCGAGCGCGGCTTCGACGGCATCGGCCAGTCGGTCGAGATCGGCTTGGCGGCGGGCCAGCGGATCGATGCGTAAGAAGGGCGTAGCGTCCCCTCGTTCCGGCGTGGCCCAGCGCAGCAGCGCGGCCAAGGCATCGGGATGATCAAACAGGCCGTGGCAATAGGTGGCGAGGATCTGGCCGTCGGGGCTTTGCGCGCCGTCGCCGCGCCCGTCATCGTCCAGATGCACGGCGGGCTGTTCGAGCGCCGGGCCGTGGCTCAAGCCTTGATGGATTTCGTAGCCGACGAATGCCGGCGCGTCCGGCAGGCATAAATGTCCGCTGACTTGGCGCAACTGCTTGGTTTCGCCCAGGGTCGTCGTCAAATCGAGCACGCCGAGTCCGGCCATTTCGCCCACTTCGCCCTCCAGTCCCAGCGGGTCGTGCAGCGCCTTGCCCAACATCTGCATACCGCCGCACAGACCGATCAGCTTGCCGCCATAGCGCAAATGGCGCTTCAGATAATCTTCCCAGCCATGGGCGCGCAACCAAACCAGATCGGCGCGCACCGCCTTGGAACCGGGCAGCACCACCAGATCGGCCGGCGGCGGTGTCTCCGAGGGAGAGATGAAGCGAAAATCGACCTCGGGATGCAGGCGCAAGGGGTCGAGATCGTTGTGATTGGAGAGACGGGGATAGGCCGGCGCGATCACCTTGAGCCGGGCGGTGTGCTGCTCGAAAACGCTGCTGGCGCGCGCATCCTCGGCGTCGAGATAGAGCCCATGCAGGTAGGGCAACACCCCGAACACCGGTTTGCCCGTGCGGTGTTCCAGCCAGTCGAGACCGGGCGCGAGGATGGCCAGATCGCCGCGAAAGCGGTTGATCACGAAGCCGACGACCCGCTCGCGCTCGCTGGCGGAGAGCAGTTCGAGCGTGCCGACCAGGTGCGCGAACACTCCACCCCGGTCGATGTCCGCGACCAGTAGCACCGGGCAATCGACCGCTTCCGCGAAGCCCATGTTGGCGATGTCATGATCGCGCAGATTGATCTCGGCCGGACTGCCGGCGCCTTCGACCACCACGCATTGGTAGCGCGCGCACAACCGTTCCCACGAGACCAGCACCGCCGGCATGGCCCGTGGCTTGTAGGCGTGGTAGGCCTGAGCATCGAGCTGGGTGGCCACCCGGCCGTGGATGATGACCTGCGCCTGTCGGTCGGTGCTGGGCTTGAGCAGGATCGGGTTGAAATCGGTATGGGCCTCCAGCCCGGCGGCCAGGGCCTGCAACGCTTGGGCGCGGCCGATCTCGCCGCCATCCACGGTCACCGCCGCGTTGAGCGCCATGTTCTGCGGCTTGAAGGGCACCACG
>JBATDL010000005.1:0-6392 GCA_049663445.1 Candidatus Competibacter sp. | reverse complement strand
GGGGGGATAGGGCGCGGCCAGTTCGACGATACGCCGGGCTGCCCGGTCGAGTTCGGAGTTGCCGGAGGATCGCAGAATGCGTACTTCCCGCAAGCTGCCGTCGGCGCGGATCGCTACGTCCAGCAGGGGGCCGGTACTGAGATTCAGCCGCCGGGCCGCGTCGGGAAAGTTCATCTCGCCGACGCGCGTGACCTTGCGTGCCCAGTCGGCGGCGTAGAAGCCGGCCGCCGATCGGGTGTCGGCCAGACTGACCCGCTGGCTGCGTATCCCGGCGTTCGCTCGTTGCTGGATTTCCGTATCCAGGCTGGCGATCTGACCCAGCAGGGCGGTGCTGTCCAGTGGGCCGCGAGCACGGGTTCCACCAGGAGCAGGTGCCCGCTTGGAAACGTGGGCAGTTTGAGTCGGTTCCGGCGTGGCGGGTTTCGCTACTGGCGGTTGGCGGGGTTGGATCGATTGGGAGGGTAGTTTTGTCGCAGTCGGCCGAGCCGGCTTGGGTGGCTGAATCGGTTTTGGCTTGGGTGGCGAACGTGGCTTTGGCGGCGCGGCCGGTTTGATCCTGGTCACTGGGGTGGGGGACCGAGCCGGCTCAACCGGTTTGGGCACCGGTTTCGATACAGGCGCAGGTGTCTCGGCGAGGGCGGCAGGCTCCGAGGGTTGAGCGATCGGTGGCGTGGGGGCGGCGGCCGGCGTAGCGGGCTCCGGGACAGGAATCCCCCTGGCAGGTTCCGTCGGTACCGGAGCGGGCGGCAACAGCACTACTTCGAAACGAGGCGGTTTGGGATAGCGGATCGCCCACCACTCGGCCGGCACGCCGAACAGCAGGGCAGCATGCAGGCCGGACGCCAGCAACAACGCCAGCAGCAGCCGGCCGGCGACCTCTGTGTCGTGCGTGATCTCGCTCATTCATTGCCAGCGGCTGTCAGCGCCGCAATTGCCGTTCGATGGCGGCCATCAGATCGCCGCCGATGTCCAGCCCGAATTGGGCATCCAGTTCCCGCGCGCAGGTCGGACTGGTGACGTTGATTTCGGTCAGAAAGTCGCCGATCACGTCGAGACCGACGAACAGAAGCCCCATTTCACGCAGACGCGGGGCGATCTGCGCACAAATCCAGCGGTCGTGGTCGTTCAGCGGCATGCCCTCGCCGCGACCGCCGGCCGCCAGGTTGGCGCGAGTCTCGCCAGCTTGTGGGATGCGCGCCAGTGCATACGGTACCGGCTCGCCGTCGATCAGCAGAATACGCTTGTCGCCGGCCGTGATCTCCGGCAGATAGCGTTGCGCCATGGTCAACCGCCGGCCGTGGGCGGTGAGGGTTTCCAAAATCACGTTAAGATTGGGGTCGTCTTGCCGCAGACGGAATACCGAGGCGCCACCCATGCCGTCCAGCGGCTTGACCACAATGTCGGTATGTTCACTTAGGAACGCCTTGAGTCGGGCTGGCTCCCGGCTGGCCAGGGTTGGCGGACAGCATTGTGGGAAATTCAGGGCGAAGAATTTTTCGTTGGCGTCGCGCAGGCTGCGTGGCTTGTTGACCACCAGCGCTCCGGCCGTTTCCGCCAGTTCCAGCAGGTAGGTGGTGTAGATGTACTCCATGTCGAACGGCGGATCCTTGCGCATCAGGATGACGTCCAGTTGCGCCAGCGGCAACTCCCTCTCGCCGTGGAAAGAAAACCAGCCGCTTTTATCGTCGCGTACGCTCAGCAGTCGGGCTCGGCCGAACGCTGTGTCGGCGCGGGCATACAGGTCGGCTTGTTCGAAATAATGCAGTTCCCAACCGCAGGCCTGGGCAGCCAGTAGCATGGCGAAAGTTGTATCTTTTTTGATGGTAATGATGGCGATGGGGTCCATCACTACGCCGATTTTGAGCGTCATAGCCGGCAGGTCCGTGAGGTTGCGCGGTTCCGGTTGACGCATCCGGCAGGATGGTCGGATCGGAATCACGGGGGTGTGAATGGTGTGAATAGAGACGGATGCGGATTCTGTCATGGCATCTCAGTCTCTAGTATGCTAAAAATCACAATAAAAAAACCAATGTCTTGCAGTACGATCGGGCGCGCTGCCCGGAACCAAAAACGATTACATCGATCCGGCGATTCTGAACCGCGCGAGGCCGGCCAGCTCTGAGGACCATTCTGTGGCAGATGCGGAAGTAACCATCCCCGCGGCATCCCCCTCTCCGTTGCATCCGTTCGACGTTCTGCTGCAACTCGACAAGCGCATCCGTGAACGGGCGCCAGTCGCGGCGACCAGTGCGCAGCAATCGGAGATTCGTGGGCGGCTGGCGCTGCGCCTCGGTTCGTGGAACCTGCTATTCTCCATGGACGATGTGATCGAGATCGTTCCAGTGCCTCATATTACCTGGGTTCCCGGGGTCAAACGCTGGCTGCTGGGTATTGCCAACCTGCGCGGCAAGATCATCTCGGTGACGGATTTGCGGGATTTTCTCACCAGCCGGCCTGCCACGCGGCTGCCGAGCAGCCAAGTTGTCGTCGTGCGCGCCGGAGAGTGGGACTATGGCCTGCTGGTCGATGAAGTTATCGGGATGCGGCATTTCGGCCCGCAGCACCGCCTGCCCGAGCTGGATAACATCGACAAGGGGTTGCAGCCCTATATCTCCGAAGGGTTTTTGAATAATAACCAGCACTGGCTGGTTTTCGATACCGACGAGCTGCTGGCGGACCCCGAATTTTTGAATGCAGCCAGCTAAGGCTTCGAGAGAAAATGTCCCCGCAGCAAGACTCGGACGGGGTCGGTCAGGATTAAGTTCAACGAGAAATTTGAAATGCGTGACTCGCGAGATCATTCGGCGCTGAAAGGATTTTCCGTCACTTACCTGGCGCTGCTGGGCGCGTTGGTGCTGTCTTTCGTGCTAATGGGTGTCATCTTTGTTCTTCTGGAACAACAGGATAAGCACAACGAAACCCAGTTGAAGCTGGTCAGCGAACAGCGTCTGCTGTCGCGTTCGATCGTAACGGAAGCTTTGGAGGCTGCCCGCGGCAAGGAAGCCGCGTTCACCAAGCTCAAACAAAGCCGGGATCGCTTCGATCAGATACTCAACGCGCAGAAAAGCGGCAGCGAAACCCTGGGCTTGCCGCCACCAGCAGCCGCCCTCAAGCCAGTTCTGGAAGAGCTGGACAGCCGCTGGAGTCCGGTCAGGAGCGAATGCGACACCCTCCTATCCGGGCGTGAATCGGTGATATCGGTCAGCAATTTTCAGCCTTTGCTGGAAAGCTCTCTGACTCAGATGATTACCCTGTCCGATGAGATCGCCAAAAGTCTGGCCAACAGCCGGGTCGACCCGCGACAGGTCTATCTGGCCACCAATCAATTGCAGTTGGGACAGCGGATCGAAAGCGACCTCAAGCGCTTGTTGACCGAAGGCGGCTTGAGTGCCGCTGCCGCCGCTGACCGATTCAGCCGTAACGTGAACCTGTTTGGCCGGGTCCTCAAGGGCATGCGGGAGGGTGATACCCGGCTCGGGGTCGACCGTGTGAACATCCCCGATAGCGCCGGCAAGTTGGCGGAGTTGGCCGATCTGTTCAAGACGATTGAAACCGAAACCACGCGTATCGTCGAAAAGGCGCCGGAACTGGTCAAGGTCCAGAATGCCGCGCAAGGCATCGCCGACAAGGGCGATGCCTTGCTGGAAGCGGCCAGCAAGCTACTTGATGCCTATACCGGCGACAGCCGCCAGGCACGTCTGTTCGGTATTCCTCTCAGCTATCAGATCGCCTATGTGCTTGGGGTGATCGCCTTGGTGCTGCTGATGGTGCTGTTCTACGTCCAAAACCGCGAAAGCCGCAATCGCCTGATCGATACCGAACTACGCAAGCAGGAAACCGAGGAGCAAAATCGCCGCAATCAGGATGCCATCCTGCGGTTGCTCGATGAACTGGGCAATCTGGCCGAAGGCGACCTGACCGTGCAGGCCAGCGTGACCGAAGACATCACCGGAGCTATCGCCGATTCGGTCAACTACGCCATCGAGGCTTTGCGCGATCTAGTGTCCACCATTAATAGCACCTCGGGGCTGGTGGCGGCCGCCGTGCAGGAAACCAGCGCCATCGCCGACCGTTTGGCCAAGTCCAGTGAAATCCAGGCCCGGCAAATCGAGAACGCTAGCGCCACCGTCATGCAGATGGCGCAATCCATGGACGAGGTGTCGTCGAAGACCGCCGCTTCCGCCGAGGTGGCCGAGAAATCGGTGGGTATCGCCCACGAAGGCGGCGACCGGGTACGCCGTACCATCAACGGTATGAACACCATCCGCGAACACATTCAGGATACCTCCAAGCGCATCAAGCGGTTGGGTGAGTCCTCGCAGGAAATCGGCGACATCGTGGCGCTGATCAACGACATCGCCGATCAGACCAACATCCTGGCGCTGAACGCCGCGATCCAGGCTTCGGCGGCAGGCGATGCCGGTCGCGGCTTCGCAGTGGTCGCCGACGAAGTGCAGCGGTTGGCGGAGCGCTCCAGCAATGCCACCAAGCGCATCGAAACCCTGGTCAAGACCATTCAGGCCGACACCAACGAAGCGGTCATTTCCATGGAGAAGAGCACCTCCGAGGTGGTTGGTGGCGCGGGGCTGGCGGAAAAGGCCGGCGAGGCGCTGGAAGAAATTGAAAAAGTGTCCGCCAATCTGGCCGAACTGATCGACGAAATTTCCAAGTCCGCTGGCCGGGTTTCGGAGATGGCCTCACGGGTGTCGGGCGCGATGACTTCCATCAACGAAATCACCGGGCAAACCGCCGAGAGCAGCGTGGCAACTGCATCCGCCATTGGCAAACTGAACCAGTTGGCGCAGGAGCTGCGGCAATCGGTGGCCGGATTCAGACTGCCTGGTTGATGTTGGCAACAAAGTGGGGTTGGGGGATGCAAAAGCGCATGGCTGTCCCGAAAAGCCTGGGGTTGTCCCGAAAAGCTTGGGTCCGAGCGGTGGTAACCCGTCGGGTCAGGCAACCGGCGCGGAGGTAGCGTGATGGCTTCACATTCTGACGCCACCAACCCCTTGGGTCCTCTCAAAGATGACTTATTGCTTGCCCTGAGCCGGATCGGGCTCAATCTGGATATGTACCGCGAGGATTGTGCCGATTCAACGTCGCTGGAAGCGATAGTCGATGCCATCGATCAGATTCGTGGCCCCTTGGCGGTTTTGGAGCACCGCAAGGCGGTCGTCCTATTGGACGAGATGCGCTCGACGGTTTTGATGCTGATGGGTGGAACGCTCCAGTCCGTGGATTTGGCGACGCTGCGGCAGGCTGCAGAACATCTGACCGGCTATCTGGATGCCTGCCTGTCTCCCGGCAGCCGGCGCCCGGATGACAAATTGATGGAAGTGGCGGATAAGCTGCGACGGGCCGGGCACAGCACATCGGCCAGCGACGACGCCGAACCGGCCGTCGATCCCATGGAAGCGTTCACTGCGCTGCACGCGATCACGGACATCCTGAAACGGCTGCAGCAGACCGTCGCCACCGAGTTGGAAAATACCGCCGACCAGCCGAAATCCTGGGCGGCCTTGCAAGACGACCTGCGAACGCTCCATCAGGTGCTGACCGAACGCAAATGGACCCGCGCCACCGTGGTGCTCAGTCGTTTGAACCGGATCGTCGAGGTGCTGGCCGCCGGTGCCGCCGAGCACTATGGTCCACTGATCAACGGGGTTTGCGCCGAGATTCTAGCTGGACTAGGCCACTGCCTGGAGCCCCTGAGCGGCGGAGGGCCGGCGCCGGCGACGGTTTTGCGCGCGGCGGAAGAACAACTAAGCCAGATGGATACTCTGCTCAATTTGCCGGCATTGACTGAAGCGCCGGCATTTGCGCCCGTCTGGCCCGCATCCGGCCCGACCAAATCGGATACGGGCCAGGCAACAAAGTCGTCCCCGTCTGAGCTCGACTGTAATGCACCTCTTGCGGCCGATGCCGGTCCGGCAGCGGGTAAGAAGCACGCCGCCTCGACCGTGACGGGGGCCGTGATCGGGTTTGAGGCGCTGCTTGGGCTGGTGGATGCCGATCCCGAATTTATCGAGGTTTTTTTCGAGGAGGCGCGCGGCGAACTTGCTGCCGTGCGGGAGCAATTGCTCCGCTGGCAAGAGAATCTGCAGGATCGTGACGCGCTGGCCATCATCCGCCGGGCCTTCCACACCCTCAAGGGCAGCGGCCGGATGGTCGGCGTGGCCGTGATCGGCGATTTTGCCTGGGAATATGAAAGTCTGCTGAATCAGGTTCTGGCGGGCAAGGTACCGGCCAGCCAAGCCATCATTTCGGCGCTTGCCGCAGCGGTGGCGGCACTGGAGCCGCTGGTGGGCGAAACTCCACTGCGGGGGGGCGAACTGGACGTCTTGCCAGCCCTGGTGGCACGGGCGCAGACCTTGGCCACCGCTGGCACTGAA
>JBATDL010000004.1:0-6121 GCA_049663445.1 Candidatus Competibacter sp. | reverse complement strand
GGGGAGTGGGGAGTGGGGAGTGAGGGGGTAAACCCTTTGAAACCATGACTCTCAACCGCACTCTCGCAAGCGGGCAAGGGGAGTAAATTACGTTCTCCATTACGACGCGAGAGGTCTCCCAGTTCTTCCGAAGCTACAGAAGCTACATATTCGGATAATTCGGTCCGCCGCCACCTTCCGGCGTTACCCAGTTGATGTTCTGAGTCGGGTCCTTGATGTCGCAGGTTTTGCAATGCACACAGTTCTGGGCGTTGATCTGCAAGCGTGGATTGCCGCCAGCGCCGTCGCGGACAATTTCATACACCCCCGCCGGGCAGTAACGCTGCTCGGGCGCGTCGTACAGCGCCAAGTTGACCTGGATCGGGACGGTTGGGTCTTTCAGGGTCAGATGGCAGGGCTGATCTTCTTCATGATTGGTGTTGGAGATGAACACCGAGGACAGCTTGTCGAAACTGATCACACCGTCCGGCTTGGGATACTCGATCTTCGGGCATTCGGATGCTTTCTTCAGCTTGGCGTGATCCGGCTTGTGGTGGAAGGTCCACGGCGCCTTGCCTCGGAACAGGTAAGTATCGAGCGCCGAATAGGCGATCGCCGCCCATAACCCCCAACTGAACGACGGCTTGATGTTGCGGACCTGATAGAGCTCCTCCCACAACCAGCTCTGGCGTAGTCGCTCTGGATACTCCACCACCTCGTCGGCGCTGTGCCCGGCCGCCACCGCGCCAAACACCGCCTCGGCCGCCACCATGCCGGATTTCATCGCCGTGTGGGTACCCTTGATCTTGGGCATATTGAGGAAGCCGGCGGTGTCGCCGATCAGCAGGCCGCCGGGGAAGGTCAGCTTGGGAATCGACTGGAAGCCGCCGGCCGAAATGGCGCGGGCGCCGTAGGCGATGCGCCGGCCGCCCTCGAACGTGGAACGGATGTCGGGATGGGTCTTGAAGCGCTGAAACTCGTCGAACGGCGACAGATGCGGGTTCTCGTAGCCCAGACCGATCACGAAACCCACCGCCACCTGGTTGTCCTCCAGGTGATACAGAAAGGAGCCGCCGTAGGTACTGGGATCCAGCGGCCAGCCGACCGTGTGGACGATCTTGCCCGGCTGATACTGGGCGGGGTCCACTTCCCACAGTTCCTTGATGCCAATGCCGTAGGTTTGCGGGTCCACGCCGTCGCGCAAGTCGAAACGCTCGAACAGAGTTTTGGTCAGCGACCCACGGCAGCCTTCGGCGAAGATCGTATAGCGGGCGCGTAGCTCCATGCCCGGTGCAAATTGCTCGGTCGGCTGGCCTTCCCGGCTGACGCCCATGTCGCCGGTAGCGACGCCCACCACCGCGCCATTATCGTTGTAAAGCACTTCGGCGGCGGCGAAACCGGGGTAGATCTCGACGCCCAGTTCCTCGGCCTGCGTGGCCAGCCAGCGGCACAGGTTACCCAGGCTGATGATGTAGTTGCCGTGATTATTCATCTGCGGCGGCGTGAGCAGCCGGTACGAGGTCTCGCGGCTCAGAAACAGGAAGCGGTCCTCCGTGGCCGGCGTGTTCAGCGGCGCGCCCCGCTCTTTCCAGTCGGGAATCAGTTCGTCCAGGGCGCGTGGTTCCACCACCGCGCCGGACAGGATGTGCGCACCGACTTCGGACCCTTTTTCCAGCACGCAAACACTAATGTCCTGATTTTGCTCCGCCGCCAGTTGCTTCAGGCGGATGGCCGCCGACAGGCCGGACGGGCCGGCGCCGACGATGACCACATCATATTCCATACTTTCGCGTTCCACCGGGCACTCCTTATCGAGTTTTAGTTGGCAGTGGCGGAAATCGCCCCGAGGGCAGGATTTCCGCAATGGTCGGGATTTATAGGTTTGGCTGTTGGGAGCGGTCTCGCTCAAACCAGCGATTGGCCCAAGTATAACATTTTAATTAAAGACAATTTTTTCTAAAAGACACACTATCAAATGGGGAAATATCAGGTTTGCAGCGCGCGGCAGCGCGCGGCGTAGCGGCGCCAGACGGTGGGTTCTGGGGTCCACACCAGACTGCGCAAGGCGTCGCCGAGAATCACCGGGACCAAAGCAGGCGCGTGCTTGCGCGTCCAGCGCAGAAAGCTGCGCAGCCGGCGGCGGAGGCAGGCCCGCCAGAGCGCGGGCGGAATCAAATCTCCGTGTTGCTCGGCGAACTTGGCCAGCGTGTCCCAGTTCGCTTCGAACATCATCAACTGGCGACGGCTGGCATTGCCGTCGTGCCGCCGGTACGCCGCCAGCAAGCCAGCCACCCGCGCCACGGCGTATCGCGCCGACAAACGCAACCAGCAATCCAGATCTTCCAAGGGCAGAGTTTCATCAAAACCGCCGATAGCCAGAAACGCCTCGCGGCGCAAGGCCACCGTCGGATTGGCGATGTCGTTATAGCGTAGCAGCCACAGGTAGGCTCGGTGATCGGGACCGGGCGGCCGGCGGTTCCGGGTAGCGGAAGACAACATTTGTCCCGCCGCATCGATAAAGTTGACATCGGCATAAACCAGGGCCAAACGAGGATCGCTCCAATTCTCGATAGCCTGCTGCTGGAGCCGGATCTTGTCCGGATAGAGCAGGTCGTCGGAGCCCAGCAGATGCACCCACTCGCCTCGGCAGGCGGCGATGGCGCGGTTGGAAGCAGCGCTCACGCCCCGGTTGGCCTGATGGATCACGGTCAGGCGTTCGAAGCGATCGGAATGCGTTGCGGCGAAGCGCTCGGCCACCGCCAGGGTGGTGTCGGTGGAGCCATCGTCCACCACCACCAGTTCCAGCCGGGGATAGCTTTGAGTCCTCACCGACTCCAAACAAGCATCGAGGAATGCGGCGTGGTTGTAGGCCGGCACCGCCACGCTGACCAGCGGCAGGCTCACTTTTCCACCAGCAGGAAATACTGCACCGCTAGGAACTCGCCGAGTAGCCGGTGTGGATACCACCAGCGGCGGTATTTGGGCTTGATGTAGGGTACGATGGCCGCTACTCGCCAACCGGCCCGGCCGACCGCGTCCAACAGGCTGGAGCGGGTGAAGAAATGCAGGTGGGTGCGGTCCAGGATACCGGCGTCGGCGTAGTCGAAGCGGCCTTGGAACAGCAGGGGCAACACGACACTCTTGTGGCGCACGTTGGGCACGCTCAACAGCAAGCGCGCACCGGGTCGAACGCGGCGGTGCAATTCCGCCAGAACGTGCCAGGGATCGATCAAGTGCTCCAGCACATCGGCCATGATCAGCAGATCGTAGTCGGTCCAGGGCATCTGCTCCGCGATGGCCATCAGGTCGGCGGCCCATACCCGATGAAGCTGGGTGGCCGCCTGGGCCGCTGCTTCCGCATTGGGCTCAATCCCGTCGCAGCGCTCGGCCAGACCGGCTTGCAGCAGCTGCCGACCCAGGCGGCCACCGGCGCAGCCGATGTCCAACACGATGCCGGAGCAGCCGTGAGGGCGCAGAAAATCCACCAGATCCTGCCGGTCGGCGACGTAATAGCGGCTCATGATCTCCGTTTGCGACCGACGGTGGGTCAGCGGCGGGGACGGCCTGGGTGACTCACAGCCCGACCCGATCCAGCCAGGCAGCGAAACAGCGCCGGCCCAGCGCAGCGGCGTCGGCAGCATAACGGGCCGTATCGGCTCGCAGCGCCGGCACGCTCAGGCCCGATGTCTGGCCGATCTCGCAGGCGTGACCGATGAACCAGCGCTCCAGTCCCCGGGCGGTGGTCTCGACATGGAATTGCAGCGCCAGTGCATGACTACCCCACGAAAACGCCTGATGCGGATACAGGTCGGTGGAGGCCAGCAGTTCGGCGCCCTCGGGTAGATCGAAGGTATCGCCGTGCCAATGCAGTACCGGCACGCCGCCGGCGAACGCCGCCAAGGAGCTTTCCCGCCCGGCTTCGGTCAACGTCAGCGGTTTCCAGCCGATCTCCTTCCGCCCGCCCGGATAGACTCGCGCCCCCAGCGCCCGGGCGATCATCTGCCCCCCCAGACAGAGACCGAGCGTCGGCTGGCCGGCGTCCAGCCGCGCCCGCAGCACGCGCAATTCATCATGGATAAAGGGATAGGCGTCGTCTTCGTAGACACCGATGGGACCACCCAGGATCACCAGCAGATCGTCGGCCGAGGGGTTCAGCGTGGTCAGGTCGTCGTAACCGGCTTCCAGATAGCGCACGGCGTAACCGCGCTCGGTTAGTACCGGGGCGAAGGCATCGAGATCCTCGAAGGCCACATGACGGATGGCGAGAACGGTTTTCATGGATGTACTCGTGTGGCTGGGCAGTGCGGGCGACCCCGTGCCTGCCGCCCGCGAGCCGGGGAAAACACAGCGTAGCTGGATTGCAATCTGGCGGAGAGGGAGGGATTCGAACCCTCGGACCCTCGCGGGTCAACGGTTTTCAAGACCGTCGCAATCGACCACTCTGCCACCTCTCCAAGTGACCGGGATTGTAGCCGCACATCCCCAACCGTGCCAGCACCCCGGAATGACCGCTCGGCTACGGCAACATCCCGGCGTTGGCCGGCGGCCGGCTCCAAAACAGCGCGTGCAACCAGAGCAGGGTGTCCGGGTCCGAAATCAGCTCACGCTTCTGCCCCGCGCTCAGACTGTCGGGACCTTCTTCCTCCAGTTGATGAATCAAGCCTTCCAGATAATGCCGGCGGCGCTTGCCAGGCGGCTCGCTCTCCGGCAATAGCGACAAGTGCAGCGCATTGACGTAGGGATCGGTCAGTGCCTGGACGAAACGGCTGGCCGGCTGATCCCACAACACCGGCAGCACCGGATCGGTCTCCCGCAAATTCTCATCCAGGTAGCGCAGCACCGGCGGTGGATCAGTTTCCTCCGGCGTCAGGAACAGGCCCAGCTCGCGCGACTTGCGGCCCAGGGCAATGCTGCTGGACAGCATCGAAACCGGAATCGACAGCAGCAAACCCAGCAGTACCGGCGTGAACCACCAGAAAAACGCTGGCATGTACTGATAGCTCAACACGCCGGCGATAACGCCGGTCAGGGTATGCCCGCCGTGCGCCAGCGCCGCTTCCTTGAAGCTGGTCATATGATCGCCGCGTTGCTGTGTCGGCCAGCCGACGGCGCGGCGCAGCAGGATCGCCAACACGAACTTGGTCTGGAACAGCATCAGCACCGGCGCCGTCAGCACCGAAAACACCGTCTCCAGCACCACGCTCAGAGTTGCCGCAAACATCCCACCGTAGCTACGACGCAGCCGATCGTCCTTCAGCAGCAGCAGCAACGCCAGCAGCTTGGGCAGGAACAGCATGACCAGCGTCACCAGCAGCACGGTGGTCATTTCCACCGCGAACGACACCGGCCATACCGGTATCCAGTTCTCGCCGAAAAAATAGATCGTCTCCTGCTGGGTCTGGATGAACGCCTCCACGCCGGTGGCGAGCAGGAACAGCAGCCACAGCGGCGAGGCCAGATAAGACATGACGCCCATCGAGAAATGCAGTCGGCTCAAGCTGTTGAAACCGTGGGCCAGCGCCAGCCGCAGATGTTGCAGGTTGCCCTGGCACCAGCGGCGGTCGCGTTTGGCGTAGTCGATCAGGGTCGGCGGAATTTCCTCGTAGCTGCCTTCCAGATCGTAGGCCAGCCAGACTTCCCAACCGGCCCGCCGCAGCAGCGCCGCCTCGACGAAGTCGTGGCTGAGGATCGCGCCGCCGAACGGCTCACGGCCTGGCAGCTTCGGCAGGCCGCAATGCTCCAGAAACGGCTGCACCCGGATGATGGCATTGTGACCCCAGTAGTTGCTTTCGCCGAGTTGCCAGTAATTCAGCCCGGCGGTGAACATCCGCCCGTAAATGCTACCAGCGAACTGCAAGATGCGGGCAAACAACGACTCGCGGTTGACCGGTACCGGCGGCGTTTGGATCAGCGCCACCTCTGGGTGGCACTCCATCAACCGCACCATATCGGTCAGCGTGGAGCCTTTCATGACGCTGTCGGCATCCAGCACGATCATGTAGTGGTACCCGCCGCCCCAGCGGGTGCAGAAATCCTCCAGGTTGCCGCTCTTGCGGTCGGTATTTTCCGGCCGGTTGCGGTAGAAAATCCGTCCCTTGCCGTCCAGCGCCCGCACCATGTCCTGCCAGCGCAGTTCCTCCTC
>JBATDL010000003.1:0-3966 GCA_049663445.1 Candidatus Competibacter sp. | reverse complement strand
CCGACATTCGTGGTACGATCGTCACCTTCCACCCGGATGCCACCATCTTTCAAGCTTCCGAGTACAATTACGACACGTTGGCGGCACGTTTGCGCGAACTCTCTTTCCTGAACAAGGGCATTACCCTTACGCTTACGGACGAGCGCCACACCAACGACGACGGCAGCCTTGTCACTGACACGTTCCACAGCGAACTGGGCTTGGTGGAGTTCGTGAGGTACTTGGACGGCACCCGCTCGCCGCTGATCGAGGACGTGATCTACATGGAAGGGGAGAAGCAGAACATCCCCGTGGAGATCGCCATGGTGTACAACGATTCCTACACCGAGAACCTCCATTCCTACGTCAACAACATCAACACGCACGAAGGAGGAACACACTTGTCCGGTTTTCGCCGTGGCCTTACCCGGACGCTGAAGAAGTACGCGGACAACAGCGGAGCCACCAAGAACTTGAAGTTCGAGATCGCCGGTGATGACTTCCGCGAAGGCCTCACTTGCGTGATCAGTGTAAAGGTGCAGGAGCCCCAGTTCGAGGGCCAGACCAAGACCAAGTTGGGCAATACCGAGGTAATGGGCGCGGTGGACCAGGCCGTGAGCGAAATGCTCGAGAACTACCTCGAAGAGCACCCAAAAGACGCGCGTCAGATCGTGGACAAGGTGATCCTCGCCGCCACTGCCCGCCACGCCGCCCGCAAGGCCCGTGAGATGGTGCAGCGCAAAGGCGCGATGAGCGGCATGGGCCTGCCCGGCAAGCTCGCCGACTGCCAGAGCAAGGAGCCGAGTAAGAGCGAGATTTTCCTGGTCGAAGGAGATTCCGCCGGTGGAACAGCCAAGCAAGGCCGTAACCGCGAGTTCCAGGCTATTCTTCCGCTGCGCGGAAAGATCTTGAACGTGGAGAAGGCCATGGTCCACAAGATCTACGAGAACGAAGAGATCCGCAACATCTACACCGCGCTGGGCGTCCACATCGGTACCGAAGAGGACAGCAAGGCGCTGAACATGGACAAGCTGCGCTACCACAAGGTGATCATTATGTGCGACGCCGACGTGGACGGCAGCCACATCCAAACGCTGATCCTCACCTTCTACTACCGTTACATGAAGGAGCTGATCGAGAACGGCTACGTCTACATTGCCACACCGCCGCTTTACCAGGTTAAGAAGGGCAAGGAAGGCGTGTACTGCTGGAACGATGAGGAGCGCGACCGCGTTATTGAGCGCATGAAAGGCCCCAACAAAGACGGCAGCGTGCATGTGCAGCGCTACAAAGGTCTTGGTGAAATGAACGCCGAGCAGCTTTGGGAAACCACCATGAACCCGGATAGTCGCACGCTACGTCAAGTAACGATTGATAACGGTACGGAAGCCGACCGCATCTTCAGTATGTTGATGGGCGACGAAGTGCCCCCACGCCGCGAATTCATTGAGAAAAACGCGGTTTACGCAAAGCTCGACGTTTAACTCGCCCACTGCAGCTGTAAAGACTTATGGAAGCCCCGGGAAACCGGGGCTTCTTCTTTTTGCAAAATAGAAATCCGAAGTTGTCCGTAGTAGAGGCTTGCATCGAATTTCAGATTAGCTTATGGTCGCCCTGGGCCAGACCATTAGCTAATCATACACATCAGCGAATCATGCAGGTTTCCCGTAGATTGTGCGACTCACGAAATCCCATACCAAATCCCGCGCCTAGCCCGTGCGCTTGTAAATGAGCAGCTGCAACTAAAGAAGGGAAATGTTTTCGAGGATCGATCGTTAAAGGAAGTACGGTACTAGCGGTGCTTCTTAGGCGATGTTGCACGCTAAACCAACACCTCTATTGCTTGATCATCCTACGAACCACGAGATCTTCACCTCCTCGAAGAACGAGAAAATACACTCCCGGTGGTATCTCCAGAACGAGTTCGATCTGCTTCTCGCCGTTCAGCCGTTGTTCAGTTACTATTTTGCCAGTAACATCGGTCACTGTCAATAGCTCAGGGGCAAATTCACTGAACTGGATCTTTACGGAACCGGTTGTTGGATTCGGGAGAACACGAACTCCTGGTTCAACGGAGGTTTCGGGCAAGGTGGTTGCAACGTCATCGAAATGATCGGTGATCTGAACGTATGTATCATAGTTGACCGGTGAGGTAAGTGTGGTGACAGCCGTTGTTGGATCTACATCCACCGTATCCGTGAACACACCCGTATGGTACATTTTGAAACTATCCGTTACGCACAGGCCCGCGGCATAGTCATGCCCTGTACCGCCTATCGTTCCTCCCCAAAGCATTGCACCGGAGCTGTCCAACTGCGAAATGTACATGTCGACACCTCCGTCCGAAACAAAATTCGCGGTGCCAGTTCCTGGATCCAGGTCTATGGTATCAAAGAATGAGCCCATTACATAGATGTTGGCGTTAATATCGGTTGCTAAATAGATCCCCTGATCCGCGTTCGTGGTTGTGGTATTTGGATATTGACGTGCCCAGAGAAAATCTCCATTTGGGTTTAATTTACTGATGAACGTGTTCTTTTCCAGAGATGAAGTCGGTCCAACTAATGTGTACACACCAGGCCCTGGATCAAAGTCGACAGTACCAAGGAATTCTCCGGCAATAATTGGGTTCCCCAGGTTATCCAATTTAATATCATAGGCAAACAGAGCATTGAATTTTTTCGCCCAAATAAGGCTTAGGTCGGTGTCAATTTTGACGACATATACTGACCCGTTCGTGTCCGTATTCGTCAACACATTGGTTCCCGGTCCGGGGTCAACATCAACACTTCCCCTCAAGACACCTGCTACATAAAGAACTCCCGAAGGGTCAATACCTATACAATGGCTAGCGGAGCTTTCACCGAACGCCTCGAACATCCCTGAATTCAGGTGATTTCCATTTTCATCGTATTTAACAATGAACCCGGAGGTTTCAATAGGGTTCTGAATGACGGTTCCAGGGCCCGGATCAAAGTCCCCGTAATCGAAGCTGCCTACCACGTAAACATTATTATCGTTATCGGTCACTACATCGAACGCTTGATCAACCGCAGATCCTCCGGTACTCATCGCCCATTCAAATTCTCCGTTGCTATCTAATTTACTTATGTACAGATCAGCACCGCCATTTACGCTAAGTTCAAAAACGCCAGGCCCGGGATCGAGATCAATAGTAAAGAAGAAGGATCCGACAATGTAGACCGCTCCTGTTCCATCTACCGCGATACTATTGACCTTGATACTACTACTGCCGCCAAATCGTTTGACCCAGATCAAGCTGCCCGAAGGATCCAACTTGCACACAAATGCCGCAACGGAAAAGTCGGGTTCAAGAAAATAGGTGCCAAGCCCTGGGTCAAAGTCGGCGGAGTCTATACTAAAGGTTCCGGCGATGTACACGTTACCCAGATCGTCATTACTGATCGCTGTACTTTTAACATCCGAAACGAAACCGCTGTTGGAAGCGGACGAAAATTGTCCGATCCACTCTGTGATCTGTGCAGTGCCGTTAAAGCAAATAGCGAAGAATAGTAGGGTGATCGCAGATTTCATTAGGTGGACTGGTTGGTGTTGCCTTAGGAAAAGTAGGATTAATTTGGTTGATAGAGCCATTGGAACAAAGAAACCTTCGTAGCGCGCAATTATTCCTGCTTTAGAGGTCGGTCCGTCGCCAAGGTGTCAATTCCTATCCCAGTAGTCCTTGCCAAGGTTGGTTCGCAGCTCACGAGATCCCATACCAGCTCCCGCGCCCTTGGCCGTGCGGGTGCAAATGGCCAGCTGCCACCAAAGCTCGGAAGTGCATCTTTAACGTGTTTCGGCTCTTACTGGTCAACTTTATAATGCCTGCCATTGGTACTCGTCTTGACGGTGATGAATTTGGAAATGTTGGCGGGCCGGAGGCCCTATGATGAAAAGCACTCGGCAAAAAGCCGAGCGCTTGCGGCAGGGTTTTATATCGACCTCCCACAAAGCGCAGAAACCTGC
>JBATDL010000002.1:0-5870 GCA_049663445.1 Candidatus Competibacter sp. | reverse complement strand
TGAGCTGAAACCGAGACTTTCAGTCTCTAAAGCATTCTATGCACTTTCAGTGCATAGTGGTTGAATTTTCATCCACCGGTCCGCACAAATGAAACTCAGCGCGCCGCCCGGTTGGAGGTGGGTGAGGCAGCGTTCGATGAAGGGGACATACAAATCCGCCCGGTCGTAGATCGTGCGGTATCGTGCCCGGTATTGGGCCATCAGCGCGTCCGGGATCAGTTCCTGGCGGACATACGGAGGGTTGCCCACGGCATGGGTAAAGGTCTGGGGAATGTCCACCAAGAGGAAGTCGCCCTCGATGATCCAGGCGGTAAGGAGTTTTTGTGCTTCTTCCGTGGTTATCCCGTGCTTTTGGAGCGTGCCCAGAAGTTCGGCACGGGTGCGTTCGATACTGTCGCCATGCACTTCGACGGCGCGAACGGCGGCGGAGAGGTCGGCAACGATTGTGGAATGGTTTTGAACTTGCGCCCGGTAGGCGGTCAACAGGCGTTCCACGATGGGCAGGAGAAATCCGCCGTTGCCGAAAGCAGGCTCGATCAAGCGAAAACGATGCAACGGTTGATTAGTGGTATAGCCGATCAGATCGAGAATGAAATCGACAACCTCGCGCCGGGTGAAAACCACGCTGCGTTCTTCCGAATTCCTGTCGCCGGATGGGCAGGCGGATTCCGAGGGATCGAGAAGGGAAAACGCGAGTTGGTTCACTTTGAAGATAGGTCAGCCGTAGCTCTTGTAAAACGCTTCCGCCGCGAACTTCACAAATCCTTCGACCCGATCCTGACTACGGCTGATCACCTGCCAGGGTTCCAACCGTGCAACTTCAACTTGCAGATCCTTTGCGGTCTTGCTGCTACAGCCCAGGATGTCCTGAATGGCGCTGGCGGACACACCGTCGCATTGGAACAGATAGGCGAATTCCAGCAACTCCTGGAAGTTGAAGAATTTCTGTTGGTAGTCGTTGGGGGACTGCGAGGCGAAGAACACCACGACACCCTTGGAGCGGCCTTCACGGATGATGCGCTCCAGGAACAGGTTTTTCTGGTTCAGGTAGTTGTGCGCTTCGTCGATCACCAGGATGGCGCGGATCGTGCGCCGGCTGTTTTCCACCGGACTGTCCGGCAATACCGTCATTTCCTTGTACAACCGCTCGATCACCAGATAGGCGACCAATTCCTTGAGCACCGGCATGGCGTGCAGGTCGATCAGCAGCGTCCGGTTGGTCAGGCGCTCCAGCGGCGCGGTTCCGTCGCCATGTTTCCAGAACAGATTGAAGGTGGAGAGGTCGCGCAGGATTTCGATCAGACTATCGGCGCTCTTGCCCTGGTCTTCATACATCCGGTCGGCGATGGCCAGAATGTCCTGGAAGTCGGGATAAGGCGTGTCGGTTTCGGCGCGCTGGGCGTAGCCGGCACGGATGGCCTCGGTCAACGCGCCTTTTTGCACCACACCTAGCTTGGCGCTGATCGAGGCGAAGCTTTCCGCTTTCTCGCGGGCGGAGACGTTGATGGTCTGTTCGTCATAGGTGGGTAGTACGAAGGGGTTGATCGGCAGGCTCTGGCCGCTTTGCAGCAAGCGGTAGGGCTGCACCTTGGCGAGATCGAGAAAACGCGGGTTGCCGACCACATCGCCCTTGTAGTCGAAGTAGATGAAGTGAGTCTGAAAGTTGGACTGGATGCGGATGTCGGTCAGGATTTTCAGCAGGAACTGGGTCTTGCCAACCCCCGGTTTGCCCATGATTGCCAGGTGAGAGTTGGCGTGTCGGGCGGTGTTGTTCAGTTCCACGATCACGTTCTGGTTTTCCAGCACCGTGCGGCCGATCAGCAGTTCCAGCTCGCGGCCCATGAGTTCGCGCCGCCCCTCGAATTCGACGGCTTCCAGCAATCGTTCGATCAGTGAACCGGCGTCACGTCCGCATTCGTTGAACCACTGTTCGAGATGGGCGCAACCCCGGTCGATGTGGTTCTTGACGATGGAGCGGTTGGAGAACCATTCCTCATCGGGGATATCCGGCCGCTCATGGGCATGGGCGATCAGAGCCTGGATGACCGGGCCATCGGAACCCAGAAAACTCGACCGGCGGATTTCGCCGCCGCTGAAATTCACGCTCGGTGGAACATCCTTGCCATCCAGCGCCAGCGACAGACAGCAGGCCAGACGCGCCAGCACCGCTTTGTCAAGCTTGGTTTCCAGACGGAGCGCGTTCAAAACCTCGTCGGCGGCCATGGAAGTCATGAGACGGTCGGCCATGACTCAGTGCTCCCAGAAGTAGCCGGGCTGAAAAGCGGTTACTTCCTGACGCGGGTCGAAGACCAGCATCCCGGCACCGGACAGGTAAGGCTCGAGTTGCGCGTAATAGGTAGCGTCCACTTCGGTGTCGGTGGAGAGAATGACCACCTGTTCCCCAGCATTCGGGAAATAGTCGTGGACGATGTGTTGGCGGTGGCTGCTGTCGAGGCGGGATAGCGGAGTGTCGATGATGATCGGCAGCCGCAACTGGCTGGTTTGCGCCAAGCCCCAGAGCAGGGAAATGGCGAAGATTTCCTTTTCGCCGGCGGCCAATCCCGATTTGCGAATGGCGGAGCCGTGACGGTCGTGCAGCGAGACTTCGTAGGTTTTGGGGTCGATCAGCAAGTCCTTGATGAAGCCGCTTTTGCTGGATAGCTGGCGGTACATCTCGAAGGTTTTCTCCTGCAACAGGTGAACCTTGTTCTGCCGCAAGCGAACGATGAACTGGCCGAGCAGGCTGGCGATGGTGTCGCATTCGGCAATGAACTCGGCCTTCTCCCGCGAGACGTGGTGGCGTTCGTAGAGTCGGGAGATTTCCGTTTCGATTTCACGCAGCCGCTTTTCCAGATTCAGAATATCTTCATTCAGCAGCCGCAGTTGTTCGGATTTGCGCCCGATCTGGGTAGAGCAGCCTTCCATTTCAGCCTGAAGCTGCTCGAACAATTCGCGTTCGCTGGCGCTGCTGGCGCTGGGTTGCAGGGCGCTGTCAAGTCGCTCGATTTCAGCATCCAGATTGCGTTTTTCGTCGAGGAGGGATGTGATGCGGAAAATATCGCTACTTTCGACTTCCTCAATGCGGTGCAGGATGCGGGCAGCTTCCCGTTCGGACAGATTGAGCACGGCGCGGGCTTCGTTCAGACCCATCCCCTGTTGCAGCAGCTTGAGGATGCGTTGCTCCAATTCGGTCCGCTGTCCGGCGTTCAGGGGGACGCGGTAGAGCGGTTCCGGTTCTTCCACCGCTTGAATTAGTGTTTGAGTGAGAGCAGCGGCGTTGTCGCGGATAGCGTCCTGCTGGATCGAGCCGCGTTCCGCTTCGATCCGTCGCTTGAGACCGCCGAACAGTTTGCCGGCCACCGCCAGCGGCAGGATTTTTTCGCACAGGTTTTTGATTTCATTGTCCACCTGGCCGAGACGGTTGGATGCCTGGATGCGTTTTTTTTCGTTCTCCCGCATCGTTTCGCGGGCTTCGGGTTCGGTGTGGAACGTCGCCTGGAAACGCTTTTTGGCCTCGTCGTATTGCTGCCGGAAGGCGTCCAGATCTTCCTGCGCTTCGGTGCGTTCCTTTTTGCGTCGTTCCAGTTTGCCGCGCTCCTTCTTTAGTTCGCTCTGTTTGAATTCCAGATCGGCATCGGAGATATCGACGTGTCCCAGACGTTCCTGGTTCTTGATGTAGAGGAGATCGTCGGTCAGGCGGTTGATAAATTCGATGCCCAGCGCCGCTTCCAGCGAGCTTTTCAAGCGCACTTCGGAGTGATCGTCGGCGGCGATTTCCTGGATTTTCTCGCCGTCGAAAAAGAAGAATGGGGTGATGCCGGGCGGAATCAGGGCGCGGATGAAGTCTTGCCACATCTGTTTGGTCTGGAAGGACACCCGCTGGCCGTCGCGGATCACGACAAGCCTTTCTTCAAGGTCTTTGGGTTTGGAATTGGCGGTTGCGCCGGCGGACCAGGCGCGTTTGACGATGATTTCCACACCTTCGTCGGTTTCCAGCGTGAGTTCAAAGGCGACGATCAAATTACCGGCGGCTTTTTCCTGGCGGTTGATGGCGTTGAAAATCAGGTCGGCCTTGGCGCCGTACAGGCAGAGGTTGATGGCTTCCATGAACGAGGTTTTGCCTGCGCCGTTCATGCCGCCGATCAAAAAGATGCTTTTGCCGTCCTGGCTCGTGGGGAAAAGGATTTCAGTGGAGTAGCGGAAGGATTTGTAGCCTTCAATGGCCAGGCGCTTGAATCTCATGGCTGGCTCTCAGCGAGTTCCCAGTAGCCGAATTTGGAGTCGTTCCGCAGGATGCCTTCATCAACCATAGCTTGGCGTTCCCAACGAACATTATTTTCCCAAATAATCGTGCGCCCATCACTTCGTGTTTCAAGGTCTCTTGGCGTTAACCGACCTTTCAACATTTCTCGCATTCTCTCCAAGATATCAGAGGCGCGTGCGGAACCACCAAATTCCTTGAGAACTTGGATGATGCATTCTCTGAGAACCGACGTCGGTGTTATCGGTTGGTCGTTATTTCGTGATCGACGCTGGCGCGGCGTTGCCTCCTTCTGCGGTTTCCCTTCCGAGCGTGATTTACCCATTGCGCTCTCAATCATCTCCTGCACTTCAGTCAAACCTTCGCTCAACGCCATCAGTTGGCGATTGAAATGAGCGTGTTGCCCGATTTCGGCCACCAAGTTCATCTTCGTCTGCCGCAGGCTATCGGGAACCGGCACCCGCTGTTTTTCCAATTGCTCGATAGCCTTGGCGACCGCCCGCAACTGCGCTTCCTGTTCGGCGGTATCCGGGCGCTGTTCGATAAGATGCTGGACAGATTTTTGAACCAGCGCCAGCAGGACTTCAGGATTCTCGATCAGTTCCTGTTCATCCATTGGTTATGGCTCCGGGTTCGCGGCGGACGTGGGGTAGTGGGTACTGAGGGTGTCCTTTAGAGCATTGTAGACACCAGCACGACGATCCTTGAATTCGTACTCCCGCACTGTCTTCAGAAGTTGCAGCACCTTGGCTGCGCTCACGCCGTGCTGCTGGCAGAGTTCTTCAAGAAGTTGCCGGTCTTCCGGTGGCAGGTTCATGATTCGGGACTCCCGGTGATTGATGCCTCAAAACCACATCCAGCATCTGATGCACGGATTTGACATGGAACGATTGTAACACCAGAACCCGAATCGACAGTTCCACCATGACACTCCCGCAAGGCGCGAGGTCACTCAATCTTCGGAACCGGCCGGACGATGGCCGGTACTGCATAACTGTCCGTTTCCTGAGGCTACCACCAACCCCGCGAACAGCAGACAGGCCACCACTCCATAGCCCAGCAGCCAGGGCAGGGACGCCTGGAACATGCTCTCCTCACTCATCGGCGAGCCAGCCGCGCCGCGCAGCATCGCCAGCAGGCCCGCATACAGCAGACCGAGCGCCCCATAACCCAGATTAAACACCAATCCCTTGAAGCTCAGCACCGTCGCCCGTTGGGCGGAATCGGTGACGGCGTTGAGGTAGTGGCTGACCAGATAGCCGGTCAACAGCAGCGCGCCGTGAATTAGCGCCACCGGCACCAGTCCCAGCCCGAACGGCAGCGCCAGCGCCGCACCGGCCAAGCCCAGCAGGCAGAGCACGGCGAGCAGGACAAAGTTGAAAGTGGGCGAACGGCGGCTCAAGGCCGGCGCCAGCCGGGCCAAGGCGACGCCAAGCAGGGCGATACTGGCCCCAATCAGCCCGAAACTGGCATCCGGCAGGCCGATCAGGCGGAAATAGGTGCTGTTCAAGGTCACGAACATCCGGGCGAGATGGTCGAACAGCATCCCGCCGGCGATGATCACCCAGGCAAACGGTGTCGCCAGAATCCAGCGGCCGGCGTCCAGCGT
>JBATDL010000001.1:0-5960 GCA_049663445.1 Candidatus Competibacter sp. | reverse complement strand
GGCTGGATGTCACCTGACCTGGCGCTGCCGGTTTACCTGCGCAACGAGGTGGTGGCCAAACGGGTCGCCAGTTCCCGTTAGAAATTTTATCGGTTGGAAAGCACGCCGCCGTTGATTAGCATAGGATGAGAACCGCGAGCGGCCTCGCGGTTGAATAAGCTCTAAGAAGTAAACGGAACAGATCCACCATCATGAGGATGCCACATGAATGCCGCGACCATCGTCGATCCGCTCCACAGCAAGGCGCTACCGGATCTGGTGAGCAAGCTGCTGGTGGCTCGCCAGCAAAGTTTGGTTTTGTACAACAAGCTGGCGGCGCTGAAACCGTTCGCGCTGGCCGAGCCGGTTCGGCACCTGCTGCGACAGTTTCGCCAGTCGCTGATCGACTACCTGGCGCTGGGGCCATTCGAGGTCTATCAGGCGCTGGAAGAGCAGCCGGCTGACTCGCCCTTTGATCCCGCCCGCGATCTGGCCCGGCAGCTTTATACCCCCATCGCCCGCACCACTCAGGTGGCGCTGGCCTTTCACGACCACTACGGCGGCACGCCGTCCGCTGCGGAACTGACCGGATTGGAGGACGATCTCTCGCAATTGGGCGAGAGTCTGGCGGAAC
Source organism: Candidatus Competibacter sp. (assembly GCA_049663445.1). Classification (GTDB taxonomy): domain Bacteria; phylum Pseudomonadota; class Gammaproteobacteria; order Competibacterales; family Competibacteraceae; genus Competibacter. Next base: position 5,347 of record JBATDL010000001.1, on the reverse strand, counting down.
GTATTGAGCTGGAGGACCGGATCGTTGCCGCGATTTGCCGCGTTGGCGCCACGCTGACGGTCTGAGCAGGTTCTATTGCGATTCGAGCGGCGGCGCTCCGAAATCGGTCCGATTGCGCCCCGCCTGCTTGGCCCGGTACATCGCGGCGTCGGCGGCATCCAGCAGTAATTGGGTGCTGCCGCCATCGCGTGGAAACATGGCGAACCCGATGCTGGCGCTGACTTGGAACACCGCGTCCTGCCAGTGGATCGGTTGCGACACGGTATCCAGAACGGTGTCGGCGATCCGATGCCCGTCTTCCTGATGGTGCTGGTCGGGCAGGAGCAGCACGAATTCGTCGCCGCCGTAGCGGGCCACCGTGTCGCTCTCGCGCACGCATCGGCACAGCCGGTCGGCGATTTCCCGCAATACCGCATCGCCGGCTTCATGGCCTACGGAATCGTTGATGGGTTTGAACTGATCCAGATCGACGAAAGCGATGGCAAAACGGGTGCGTTGGCGGGTGGCGATGAGGAGGATTCGCTCCAGGCGATCCAGCAGCAGCGCCCGGTTCGGCAGGCCGGTCAGGCGATCGTGAAAAGCCAGATGTTCCAGGTGCAGTTTCTGGGTGTTCTGTTCGGTGATGTCCACGCCCACCACGATGATTCGGCCGGCGGCACCTTCGCCGATCTGCAGGGCTTCGAACTGATAGGTTTGCTCCGGCCCGGCGGTTCCCGGAAACCCGGCCTGGGCGGTCGCGCGACCGGCGCGGTGGGCGTGGTGGAACAGTACCCGCAGCGGGTGGCCGGGCAGCGCCAGCGCCGGCAGGAATGACCAGAGTTGTCCGACCAGCTCGGTTTCGGGGTTGCCGATCAGCATGTCGGCGGCATGATTGGCGAGTAGGATCCTGCCCTCGTCGTCGAGGATGCAGACGAGGCCGGGAATGGAGCGCACCAGCGCCAGGGTCAGATCGCGTTCCCGCACCAATTCCTGATTGCGCTCCTCCAGATTCCGGGTCCGTTCGGCGACCCGCAGTTCCAGATCGGCGTTGGCGGCGGTGATCAGGGCATGGCTTTCAGCAACCTCGCGCAGCAGCCGGTTAAAGCCCTGTTGCAGAGTGGTGATTTCGGCGATTTCCACCGGACCCAGGTCGATTTGTTGCTTTTGGTCCCACGCGGCCAGCCGGCCTACTTGCTCCGAGAACCGGGTCAGCGGCTTCACCACCAGCATCCGCGCCAATCCGGCCAGCATCGCGCCCAGGAACAGCAGTTGCGCGAGGGTGGACAGGCCAACCGACAGGGTAATGCCTTTCAGATGGGCGAGCACCTTGGTTTCGCTTGAAGCGATGCGCAGGGTGCCGAGCGCCTCCAGTTGCCCGTCTTCGAAGCGATGGTACAGCGTCTGGCGCACCGTGAGGTCCGGCGATGTCGTCTCGGTTTCCGCCGTGCGGTGGGTGGCGCTGATGCGACCGTGCAGATCGCCGATTTCCACCGTCGTGACCAGTTCGTGTTCGCCGATGCCGGCGGCCAGTGAGTTCAGAAGGTCTTGCTGGTAGTCCCACAGGGCGGAAGCGGTGCCGGGGGCGAAGGTGCTCGCCAGCGAGTTCAGGGAATAAACGATGTCCTGCCGGGTGTGGCGGTATTCAAGATACAACTGAATGCCGGTGACCCCGACGGCGAACGCCAGATACCACGCCATCACCTTGCGTAGCAGGACGCGCGCCAGAGGATGGGAGGTTTTCACCGCGCCGGGTCCGAACAGGCGATCCGGAATTCGTCCGGCTCCCGCGCTTCGATGATCGGCAGGATGCCGATCGGGAATTTCCGGGTTTGCAGCATGTGGGCCAGGGACGGGTGGCCAACCACGAAGCCTTGGCCCTCAAGCGGACCCTGGATGATCGTGAGGGGAGGAAAATCGAGGGCGTGCCAGACGATGACCGGTTTTCCCTGGGCCAGCATCGGCGCGGCGACTGCCGACAGGAGCAGCAGGCCGAACAGTGCCGGGATGCGGCGATACGGTTGAATCCCGGCGCGGCGATCTATGGCGATTCCCTCCCTTGTGGCAAGTCGCAACAACTATATTAGGGTATATGCATGACCTCAATGCCGGTTTTCCGACGATGGAGCCTGCGTCAATACCCGCCTGCGTCAATACCCGCGCAGCCATTCGGGCCGCAGCCGCGTCCTGCCAGCCAGCGCCTGTTGCAGTTGCGCCAGCAACCGCTCGCGATCCAGGGACAGCGTCCCGGCCAGCGCTAGGGCGTTGGAGGCGTGGTTGGAGCGGAACACCAGCGGTTTTGGCGGGTTCAAGCGCTCGAGCAGCCGGGCCTGTTCCAACAGCAGCGCCCGGTCGTCCTGCTCCTGGAACGTCTCGCGGAACTTGCGGTGAAATTCCTCGTGGATCGAGGGATCGATCATCAATTGCAGGGTGGACAGGTAATCCAGTTCCACCTGGTTGACCAGATCGGCGGTGGCATCGATGTGCTCCCGCCAGTATGCTTGCCCGCCCAGTCCGAGAATCATCGTCGCCGACAGGATTAACCCGGCCTGTTTGGCTTTGGTCAGCCCGGTGATCATCGCCTCCGGCGTCGCGCCCTTGGTGATCCGTTTGAGCAGGTCGGCCGAGCCGGTTTCGATGCCGTAATACAGCAGCGTCAGCCCGCCTTCCCGCAGTGGCGCCAGTTCCTCCACTGACTTTTTCAGCAGGTTAGCCGGCAGAGCGTAGCTGGATACCCGTTCCAGCCCAGGAAAGACAGCGTGCAGGGATTCCAGAATGGTCAGCAGATGGGCGGTTGGCGCGGCCAGGGCGTCGCCGTCGGCCAGGAACACCCGCCGCGTGTCGGGATACCGCCGTGCTACGGCCTGAATGTCGGCGGTGACCGCGTCCAGCGGCCGGATGGCGAAACTCTTGGTCCGGTACATCGAACAGAAGCTACAGCGGTTGAAGCTGCAACCCAGCGTGGCTTGCAGGATGAAGCTGTTGGCTTCGGAGGGTGGCCGCCAGAGCGGCATGTCGTAGTCGATCAGCATGGTGGTCTCTTCGGACGCCCCGGCGTCCGTCGGCAATTGGCTTACCATCAATTCGTTGCGCGTTACGTCACGCTTGAACAATAAAATCCGACTGGTTTGGAAGTCGCCTCAACGGAAGATGTGGATGGCGTTAAATTCGTGCCAAGTGCTCCTTAACAGCCATTGCTTGCTAAAGAGCATCACCTTACTCAACTACTAAAATTCAGGGGTCATTATGCTTGGCAGCGACGGTTACTGAACCTTTTCGTTCCGATGATTGCCAAGGCCATCCAGGTATTTATTGATTATCTGATCGAGTCTCCCACTATTTTTCAGCTTTTGAAGTCCATCATCGAATTTTTTAACGATATCTGGACTTATGGATTTCTTGCTGAACATTGCATGAATTGGTCCTGATATTATTGCAAAGGAACTGTTAACAATCTCATTTGATAGATTCATATTTTCTAGCTGAGAAATTCCAGAATATGAATCCATGAATAGACCTTGAATCCTTCCGTAATGAAGTTTGTTAATGTTGCTTTTATCATCTTTCACTTCTTCAGCCAGCTTTTTAAATTTTGGATTTTTCATTGCTTCATTAAACTGTTCTCCATAGAAATATCCTGTCACTATCCCAAACATTAAATTTTTTTCAACAAGATCATCAAGTTTTGTGATTTTGTATTTATTTTTATCATTTTTTCTAACAAAAAATGCATATGATTCATTCCGATAAGGTGTAGAGAAATAGGCATATTTTTCCCTTTCTGGCGATTTTGAAGCACCCATTGCCGCGTCCATGCTGCCGTATTCGATGGATGCCATGAGCCTTTGCCATGCTATTCTCATGAAATCTACTTTGCATCCAGCTTCCTCCAGCGCGGCTCTAACGATCTCAAGATCAAGACCCGCAAAATTGCCGTTACTGTCTTTGAATTGATAAGGCTCCCATGGCTCCCATCCTACCCTTATTCTACACTCGGAATATGCGTGAGTAGTCAGGGTAAATATAGAAATCGCAATTACATATAACAATTTTTTCACGTTGAAACTCCTTGATCGAATAATATTATGAGGCGGACTCCTTGCCTAGAAAATTTCAGCCGAATTTAAGGTAGATCTTCTGTGCCTGTTAAGCGACTGGATTACCACTCTGTCGGTATAAACATCGGCCGGTGCTCGATAATCCAACGCCTTGGGTAGTGTTCCAGACATGGTTTTCATACCAGAGCGAATTCGTATCGATTGATAAAGAGACCGATGACGATGTCATGCATTTTACCGAGTTTGGAGAAACAAATCGTCTTCCTTGCCAGTCTTTTGACGTGGGTCTGGAGGGTCGGATGCTTCCGTTCGATCTTTTGGGTATTCGCCTTGCCGACTATGTGCTGTTCGAGTGACAGGTGGCGTTGGTAGGTTCCCCAGTTGTCCGTGTAAAATCGGGTGATCCCAAACGGTGCCAGCAACTCCTTGATCTTCAGGAAGACTTCATCTCTGCGATCACCGAAGGTATACGCGAGGACCTTAGCGATACGACGATCGATCACATGCTACAGCCAACACGGATGTTCCTTATTCTGGATGTAACCCCACATCTCGTCCAGTTCGGCCCCTTGATCTTTAATACTTTGAGTGTCAACGATTAATTGTAGTAGTTATCGATCATCTGGCCGCTTTTGGTGGCCGGCTGGCGGTCTGTTTTTCTGCGATAATCGTTTACAATCCCCGCCGCGACCGCTATTCCACTCGGAATTGTGGTTGGGTTAACACTTTAATTTATAAAGCGGATTTCCGCTTTTTATCGAGGCGGCGCATGGCGCGAATCAAATTGGACCTGCCGGCGGATTTTCCGTTTGCCACCGAGCTACGGGTGCGGGTCACCGATATCAATTATGGCGGGCATATGGGCAACGACTCCCTGCTGGGCTTGTTGCACGAGGCGCGGGTTCGGTTCCTGGCGCATTTTGGACTCAAGGAGCTGGATATCTTCGGTCTTGGGCTGATCATGGCCGACAGCGTGATCGTCTACAAATCCGAGGCGTTCCCTGGCGAAGTACTAAAGATCGCGGTGACCGTGGTGGATTTCAACAAATATGGCTGCGATTTCGCCTATCGAGTGACCGAACGGGCCAGCGGGCGTGAAGTGGCGCGAGCCAAGACCGGGGTCGTGTTCTTCGACTACCAGAAACGCGCGGTCCAACCGGTGCCGCAATCCTTCCTCGATCTGTTCCCGCACGATGCCGCCGTCGCTTAAACCGCCGCTGGCGCCGGTCGCCCGGGCTTGGCTGCCCTTCCGCCTGCTGCTGGCCGTGGGCGCCAGCGTCGGTGTCGCGGTGCTGCTGGTGCTGGTGCTGTAC